>JALYWZ010000259.1 GCA_030852505.1 Myxococcota bacterium
CGCTCGGTCTCTGGCATGTTGTAGCGGAGCCGGAAGAACGGCTGATCGGTGCTGCGGCGCGCCGCGCCCGTCAGGCTCTTGGTCAGGTCGCGCTCGCGGAACGAACGCTCCGAGCGGTACAGGTCCATCTCGATCGTGTCCGCCGTCATCGGGTCGAGCTCGATGTCCGGCGCCACGCCCACGCCCTGAATCGACACGTCGCCGGGCGTCAGATACTGGGCAATGGTCAGCTTCAACGCCGCGTTGTCGGCCGTGACACGCGGGAAAACCAGCTGAACCGAGCCCTTTCCGAAGGTCGTCTGCCCCACCACGATCGCGCGGTCCTGGTTCTTCAGCGCGCCGGCAACGATTTCGCTGGCGCTCGCGCTCGACTCGTTGACCAGCACGACGATCGGATAGTTGGGCTCGGTGCCGCGCTTGACCGCGCGCTTCTCATCGCGCCCTTCCGAAGTGCCCACCGTCGAGACGATCACGCCGTCGTCGAGGAAGCGGTCGGCGACGCGCGCGGCCTGATCGAGCAGACCGCCGGGGTTGCCGCGCAGGTCGAGCACGAGGCCCTTCAAACGCTCGCGCCGATTGAGCTCCGCGATCCCGGCGTCGAGCTCGTCGGTGGTGTTGGCCTGGAACTGCTTGAGCCGGATGTAGCCGATGCCGGGCGCGAGCGGCTTGGACTCCACCGACTTGACCTGGATCTCTTCGCGGACGAGCTCGAACGGGCGCGCGCCCTGCCAGCCCTCGGGGCCGTCGCGGTGCACCCAGATCGTCACCTTCGACGTCGGCTTGCCACGCAGGCGGTTGACCGCGTCGTCGAGCGGCATGTTCAGCGTCGACTCGTTGTTGATCTTGGTGATGCGATCGAGCCGTTTCAGGCCGGCGCGGCCAGCAGGGGTGCCCGGCATGGGCCGCATCACGGTCAGCTGTTGATCGCGGATCGAAATCACGATCCCGAGGCCGCCGAAGTGGCCCGACGTGGACAGGTTCATCTCCCGGTAGGCTTCCGGGCTCAAGAACACGCTGTGCGGATCGAGCGTACGCAGGATGCCGTTACAGGCCGCGTATTCGACCTCGCGCAGGTCGATGTCCGTGTCCTTCAGGTGCGATTGCAGGAACGCGAACACTTCACGCAGGCGGGCCGCGACGTCCCACGGCCCCTGCACGTTGTCGACACGGAAGTCGGCGGTGTCGGCGTCGACCTGGACCGTCACCTTCGGCGACTTCTCTTCGTAGCGCACGATGACCTGCGCTACCTCGCGCTGGATGTTGTTGAGCGCGCTCAAGAACATCTGCCGCGGCTTCACGCGGCTCGGGTCTACGTACTTGCTGCGGATCGTGTTGAGCGTCTCGTTGACGGCCGAGAGCTGCGTCAGATCGTACGGTGCCTTCGGTGCGCCTGGCGTCGTCACCGCGTGCGCGGCTTCGAGCCCGGTCCACAGCCCGCCCCAGCCGAAGTGGAGCGCGAAGTAAGAGGCCAGGCCGAACACGCCGAGGGCCACGAAGAAGCGGCCGATGCGTTCCAAGATCCGCATCCGGCGAGTATAACCGGGCTCCCGCGCCGCGCCGCGAGCCTCTCGCTACCAATTTGGCGAGGTCCGGCCGCCGGCCGGCTGGGAGCGGCGCCGAGCGCTCAGTCCCCGTCGGAGAGGTTCGGCTTCACGGTGCCCTCGAGCGACCCGCCGATCTTCCGGCTCGCGCCCGCCGACCCCTCGCGGTCCGAGGGTGGATCGGGATCTTCGACCTTGGGCGGCGTGCCGTCCCGGCGAATCGAGTACCGAACCAGCGCCCGCAGCGCTTTGTTCCTCTCGACGTTGCCGAGCACGAGCTTCAGATCTTCGTACACCGACGGGTCCACCAGCAACGCGCCGAGCGTTCCCTTGCCTGCGCGCAGGCCGGAGGCGATGGCCTTGAAGTCTTCGCTGGCCGCCGACAGGTTCGCCACGAACTGGTCGGTCCTCGGATCGCCGCCGTACAGCACGCTCTTCGCGAGGCCGTTGCCTTCGCGGATCCCGCGCAGCGTCGCGGAGAGCTCGTCGGCCGCTCCGCCGAACTGCGCGACGGCCTTGCTGCTCTCGCTGCCGTACAGGACCTCGTGCGCGAGGCCCGGTCCGCTCTGAACCTGTGCCAGGATCTGATTCACCGAGCGCGAGGCCTGATCGAAGTTGGCGCTGGCGCGCTCCAGGCTGCGGACCGCATTCGACAGCCGTTCCGCTTCCTGCGGATCCTTGAAAAGCCGGCCGACGTAGCCGTCGCCACGTTCCACCGACACCAAAATCCCGCTCAAAGCCGAGACGCCGTTCTTGATGTCCCGCTGAAACTCGTCGCTCGCGAACGAGCCGGTCGTCTGCTCGAGGTTGTTGACGATCTTCTCGACGGAGGCCGTGATGTTCCCGACCTTGCCCATCACCTCGGTGAAGTCGCCGCCCTCGCGCGAGGGGATCGAAGCGCCCTCGGGCAACTCCGGCTTACCCGGCGTGCCGACGGTGATCGCGATCATCTTGTCGCCGAGCAGGCCCTTGGCCTCGATCGATGCAATGCTGTCGGAGCGAATGCGCCGGGCCTCGCGATCGACGATCGCCATCCTCACGTAGATCTTGCGATCGTTGGCCTCGTTTCCGTACGAGACCTCGGAGACGCTGCCGATGTCGACGCCGCCCATGCGCACCGGCGAGCCGCGGCGCAATCCTTGAACGTCATTGAACACGGCCTGGTACTCGCCCTTGCTGGCGAACGCGCGGCGCTCTTCTCCAATCAAGAAGATGACGGCGCCCAGGACGCACAACCCCGCCAGCACGAACACACCGACCTTGACCTCGCGAACGACGCTCATGGGAGAACCCGGTGATTGTCCCCTATCGTGGCCGCGCCGTCACGAAGCCCCGCTCTCGCCGGCCTATTGGCCGAGATCACGGCAGCGATGCGCCATTCGACGCGATCACTTGCGCGTACCACTCGGCGGAGTCCTTCGGGATCCGTCGCTGCGTCGCGTAGTCGCAGAAAATCAGCCCGAAACGGTGCTTGTAGCCGTGGGCCCACTCGAAGTTGTCGATGAACGACCAGTGGAAGTAGCCCTCGACGGGCACGCCCTCACCGATGGCGCGGCGCAGAGCGAGCAGGTGCCGCGCAGTGAAATCGATCCGATCCGGGTCGTGGACCTTGCCGTCGAGCGCGATCCAATCGCGGCACGAGATGCCGTTTTCGGTGACCACGATCGGCTTCCGATAGCGCTCCCAGAAGAACTTCGGTCCCCAGTACATCACGTCCGGAGTCACCGACCACTCGAAGGCGGTGAGCGGCGCACCGACGGCGCGCGGCACGGGCTCGGGCCCGTTCGAGCCGGCGCGCACCGGGCTCCCCTGGTACAGATTCGCTCCGAAGAAATCGAGCGGCTGTGCGATGAGCTCCAGATCTCCGGCGTGGATCTCGGGCGCGTCGGCGCCGTAGAAGGCGAGGCCGTCTTCGGGATAGCTGCCGAGGTACACCGGATCCATCCACCAGGTGTTGGTCCAGGCGGTCTGCGCGGTGACCGAGAACGTGGCGCTGCGAGCGGCCTGAACGTCCTCGCGCGACTCCGTCAACGGCAGGCTGGGCAGGCCGACCGGCGCGAAGCCGATCGACAGCGGCTGTCGCGCCGAGGCGCGCAGCGCGCGCACCGCGTGACCATGGGCGAGCAGCACGTGGTGCCCGGCGAGCAGCACCTCGCGGAACGGGAACTTGTCGCCCGGCGCGTGGCGGCCTTCCATGTGCCCGGCGCCGATGAACACCTGCGGCTCGTTCAGCGTCATGAAGTGCCGCACGCGATCCGAGTAGCGCCGTGCCACGAGATCCGCGTAGTCGCCGAACCACTGAGCCGAGTCGCGGTTCAGCCAGCCCCCGCGGTAGTAGAGCGAGAGCGGGAAGTCCCAGTGAAAGAGCGTGACCCACGGCTCGATCCCCGCGCCGAGCAGCTCGTCGATCAGCCGATCGTAAAAGCCGATGCCGGCCTCGCTCACGCCACCCACGCCCTCGGGCAGGAGCCGCGGCCAGGCGATGCTGAGACGGTACGCCTTCAGCCCCAGGCGCTTCATCAGCGCGACGTCTTCGCGGAAGCGGTGGTAGTGGTCGCACGCGACGTCGCCGGTGTGCCCTTCCCAGACCGCGCCGGGCCGCCGGCAGAACATGTCCCAGACCGACTGTCCCTTGCCGTCTTCGTTGGCGGCGCCTTCGATCTGATAGGACGCTGCAGCGGCACCCCAACGGAAGTGGTCGGGAAAGAACGGAGAAGCCATGAGCCGGCGACGCTAGCACGGCGCGCCGGCTCTACGGGGCAGCAGCAGCCGGGGTAGCCGTCCGAGCTAGCGCGCAACCCGCGGTAAATCGACGGTGAACACGCAGCCGGTGCCGGGCACGTCCTTGACCCGGAGCTCACCCCCGCTCGCGCGGATCGCGTTCCGGGCGATGGATAGCCCGAGCCCCAGGCCCGAGTGATTCGAGCTGCGCCGCGTGAACGGACGAAACATCTCGCGGGCTCCGCCGGCCGGCAAGCCGCCACACGAGTCGGCTACTTCGAGCGAGACCCGTCCTTGGGTGACGCGCGTGGTGAGCAGCACGTTGCCGTGCACCTTACTGAACTTGAACGCGTTCTGCAGCAGGTTGGCGAGCGCCGCGCTCAAGAGCTGCCGGTCGATCTCCATCACGACGTTCGTTTCGACTGGCCCGACGCTGAACCGCAGGTGGTGGGCTTCGGCCTGCATTTTCGCGGCGGCCTGAATGGGCTCGAGGAACTCCGCCAGGCAGGTGCGCTCGAGCCTCGGGACGCCTGCTTCGAGCCGAACCTCCATGAGAGACCGCTCCACGAGCAGCCGCAGGTCAGCGAGGCTGCGCGCGTGGATAGCGCCGGTGCTACCGCGGACCCCGACCATGCCCTTCGTGAGCACCTCGAAGGAGAGGATGGCCGTGTTGAGCAGATTACGCATCTCGTGAGCCAGGACGCCCAGGCGCTCCGTCCCTTCGTAGGTGAGCTCGGCCTCGCGGTGGTCCTGGAAGGCCGTCACGGCCCCCGCGATCGCGTCGTCGAGGCAGCGGTTGAAGACCCGAAAGTCGTCGGGGCTGATGGCAGCGTTGGTGTTGATCGCCAGCTCCGTGACGACCTGGCAGACGTCCCCGTAGCCGTGAACGACCTGTCCGACCGTGAAGCCGCTCTTCAACAGATCGTAGCCGTAGCGCGTTGCCGTGCCTCGGATGCCAGCATTGTCCGGCTGATTCGAGGGCGCGCCCGTCACGGCGTTCAGGGCCAAGGCGTCGGTGAGCTGGCTCAAGAAGCCGGGGATCCCGAGCTCTGAGCCGCCCTCGCTCGTCGTCAACGCGGTACGATCACGGACGCGTCGTCCGGCAAGCTCGATGATCATCGCGCGGTTCGCGCTGATGAAGTCATGAAGCATCTTCGGTTCCCTTTCAGCTCGGGCTCACGAGCAGGGCGCTGCCGCGGCGCCCGCTGCGGATCCGCGCGGGCGGCGGCAGGCGCTCCGAGATCACTGCGCTGGGCTCGGCGCTTGAACGACGATCTCGACTCGGCGGTTGTTCGCGCGGCCCTCCGCCGAGCCGTTGTCGGCGATTGCGCGAGTGAGGCCGAAGCCTTGGGCGACCACCCGATCGCCGGCGATGCCACGCGTCACCAGGTAGTCGCGCACGGACTGCGCCCGGCGTTGCGACAGCTCCTGATTGAACGGGGCCGAACCTTGCGAGTCGGTGTGACCCTCGACCACGATCTTCGAGAGCGGATCTTCGCGGCTGAGAGCCGTGGCTACCTCGGTCAGCCGCGCCTGCGCGGCCGGCAAGAGCTCCGACTTTCCCGAAGCGAACAGAACGCTCCCAGATAGGCTGATCACCATGCCGCGCGCCTCTTGCTTGACGGTCGCGAACTTGGCGAGATCGGCCGCAGCCTGCTGAGCGCGCTTCTCTGCGTCCATGCGGCGCGACCGCTCGTCTTGCAATGCGACGCTCTGGGTCGCAAGTTGCGACTTCGTGCGGCCAAGCTCGGCGGAGGTGTTCGCGACCGCGCGCCCCTGGGCGGCGTGCATCGCGTCTTCTACGTTTTCGGCCTTCTCGTCCGACTGGCGGCTGCGCCCGACGGACTCCGCGAGCTCGATCTTCCGCAGCGCGACGTACGCGCGATCTCGCGTCTCTTGAGTGTCGCCGTCTTCTTCGAACGAGGCCTCCGCGCGGTCGAGCTGTTTCTTACCGGCGTCCAAGTCGGCCGGATCGTGTTGCTGCGCGGGGCCGCGGCTGGCGCGATCGTAGGCGTCACGCGCGCTCGTGAGGTCCTTCGGTGGCTGGGTGGAGGAGCAGGCGGTCAGCGCCACGACTCCGCCGATCCCGAGAGCCACCGCTGTATGAATGGTCCTCATTTTACTGCTCCCTGTCCTGCGTTGGTGGCCTTCTGCGCGGCCGAATCAGTCACGGCATCTTTGACGTCGGCGGAAGACTTCTCCTCGCGGGCCTGGGCAATCGCCAGCTCGGCATCCGCCTGGGCGCGAATCAACAGGCTCTCCGCGCGGGCGTTTTCGCCCTCGTTCATCGCCTTATCGGCTTGGGCAATTTGATCGCTCGCGAGTTTGAGTGAGAGCTGCGCTTCGGGAACCTCGTTGGCTCCGAGCTCTTGCGCGCTCCGGTGAGCGGACTGCGCGTCCGCCATGCGCTGTGTAGGCGGCGGAACGCTCGCCCCGCACGACGCAAGCAACGGCGTCGCGACTACTATCGAAAACATCCAACTCGACATTATCCTCT
>JALYWZ010000965.1 GCA_030852505.1 Myxococcota bacterium
CAACACGTCCTCGCCCAGCGAGAAGCGCCGCGCGCTCGGCCGCAACGCCGACGTCAGCTCGCCGATCGCTGGCAGGACGATGCCCGGCCTTCCCTGCCCGAGGAACACCGGGCTCACCGTCAGGTGTAGCCGGTCGAGGGCGCCGGCCTGCAAGAACCGCGAGACCGTCACGCCCCCGCCTTCGATGAACAGCGCGCGCAGCCCGCGCCGGGACAGCGCGTCCACGACGGCGGCCGGGGAGAGCTCGTGAGTGCTCGAGTCGAGCGCGACGAGCTCTGCCTGGCCGTGCCGATCGCGACCGCGTCGCGCCGCCGCGCCGCACACGACCAGCGTCGTCGCCGCAGCGTCACGGAACAGCTTGCGCTCCTCGGACAGGCGCAGCGCGGGATCGATCACCACGCGCACCGGGTTCTCTCCCGGCACGAGCCGGGTCGTGAGCTGTGGGTCGTCGCTCTCGACCGTGCTCGCGCCGACCACGACCGCGTCGCACAAGGCCCGCAGCCGGTGCAGATGGCGGATGTTCTCGGGCCCCGTCACGTACTGCGACGCGCCGGTGGAAGTGGCAATCTGGCCGTCCAGGCTCTGGCCGATGTGAGCAAACACGAAGCGCGGCCGCGCCTGCCCGAGGCACACCGGCAGGTAGAGCTCGAATAGGCGGGCGATCCCGCCGGGCGCCGGGCGCCCCAACTCGAACTCTCCGGTGTCGGCATCGACCGAGAAACAGCTGCTCTCGCTCGCCGTGACCTTTGCCTCACCATCGGCGCCGAGCGCGAGAGACAGGCGCGTGGCTCGGCGCGGCTCGGCGCGGCGCTGGCGGGCAACCGCGCGGAGCAATGACCAGGCGCGAACCTCGTCCAGAGCTTCGGGTTCGCTCGGCAACGATTGCCAAGAGGAGTCGGGCTGCACGCGTTCTCGAGTGGACGACGTCAGGGGCTGCAATTTGTCGCATACCTACCGCGGGGCGCAAAGCCGGAATCGCGCGCGCCCCGTGCCCGGAGCAGTGCTGGGAGCGACGACCGGCCTCAAAATTCGACTACAGTCGCCAAAATCGCCTCATGTCTACGTTCTCGGACGCACGGTACCTCGAAGCCAAGAAGACCGTCGACGACCGCGCGCTGAACCAACGCGTGCTCGCCAGCCTGCGGAACGAGCTCGCCGCGCGCTCGGAGTCGGCGACGACGGTGCTCGAAGTGGGCGCGGGCATCGGCACCATGGCCACGCGCCTGATCGACTGGCAGGTGCTGAGCCGAGCCGAATACACCCTGCTCGACGTCGAGCTCGAGCTCCTGGCAGAGGCGCGCCGGCGCTTTGTGAGCTGGGGTAACGAGCGCGGCCTGGTCGTCGACGAGCCCGGCGACTCTCTGCGCTTGCACGGCGCCAACGTCGACGTGACCGTGCGCTTCGTGGCCGCAGAGCTGAGCGCGTTCCTCGAGTCGAGCGCCGGTCCCCACGACGTGGACTTGCTGGTCGCGAACGCCTTCCTCGACATCGTGGACGTCCCTTCCACGCTGCCGCGGCTGTTCGCGCGCGGCGCCCGCGGCGGGCTGTTCTGGTTCTGCATCAACTTCGACGGCGAAACCATGTTCTTGCCCGAGCACGCAGACGACCGGGCGCTGCTCGACGTTTATCACCGCAGCATGGACGAGCGCGTGCGACACGGGCGCCCGGCGGGAGACAGCAAGACCGGACGCCACTTGCTCGTGGAGCTGCCGCGCGCCGGCGCGAGCCTGGTCGCCGCGGGCGCTTCGGATTGGGTCGTGTTCCCGAGCGAGCTCGGCTACCCGGCAGACGAAGCCTATTTTCTGAGGCACATCGTGAACACGATCCGCTCGGAGCTCGAGCGCCACGCGGAGGTGCCCCGCTCGGCGCTCACGGCCTGGTGCGACGAGCGCAACGCGCAGATCGAACGCAACGAGCTGTGCTACATCGCGCACCAGCTCGATTTTACGGGGAGATTGCCGCGCTAGCGCGCGATGCGGCTCACTTCGGGCAGCCGATGCGCGTCTTCGACACCACCAGATCGTCGATGTAAAGCGTGCGCGCCGCGTCGTTCTGATACGACTCCCAGCCGATCTCGAGCTCCGAGAATTCGGGCGCGGTCCAGCGGTACGTCTCGGATTGACTGACGCAACCCTGGCCGGTGCCGTTGACGCTCAGATCTTCGAGCGCCTGGTCGTTCATCCAGAAGCGCATCGCGTCGTTCGGGCCGTCGAACTGCCACTCGACGCACACCCACGCGCCCGTCGGCAACACCTTCATGTTCGCGTGCACCCAGCAATCGCTGCTCGGGCCGTTACCCGAGTAAGAATCCGGCGTCTCGTAGTTCGCCATCAGCTGGCTACCCGTGAAGGTACCGCCGTCCATGACCGGATGTTGGCCGCCATAGCGATACTGCGAGCGGTAGGTCTGGTTCGGCACGGTGCCGGTGCTCTGCAGCAGCGTCCAGTGCACGGATGCGGTGGGCGCGCTCTCGAGCCGC
>JALYWZ010000260.1 GCA_030852505.1 Myxococcota bacterium
AGTCGCGTGCATCCACTCCGCCGCGTCCGAGGCGCTGGCCAGCGTGCCGCGATCCAGCGCCGCCTGTTCGAGCAGCATCAGCATCTCGCGCGCCGATTCGTAGCGGCGATCCGGATCGCGCTGCAAAGCTCGCAGGCACACCTCGTCGAAGGCGCTCGACGGCCGCAAGCCGACGCGGCTCGGCGGCTCGATCGGCAGCTCGAGCACGCGCTTCCGCACTTCCTCCGGCGTCGAGCCGCGGAACAGCTCGATCCCGGTCAGCGCCTCGTACAGGATCGCGCCCGCGGAGAACACGTCGCAGCGCGCGTCGAGAGGCCGATTCGTCAACCGCTCGGGTGACAGGTACGCGAGCTTCTCGAGGTGGGGCATGCGATCGCCCAGCGTGCGCATGCCGTGCGACAGCGCCACGTCCGCGACGCGGCAGGTGCCGTTGGTGCCGATCAACAGGTCGCGCGGCGACAGCTCGCCGTGCACCAGTCCGAGCGGCACTCCGCTCGACCCCGAATACTCGTGGATGGCCTGCAAGCCGCGCAAGGCATCGAACAGGATCGCGGCGATCAGCTCCGGCGGCCGGCTCCTCGGGTGCCGCGACAACAACGTGCGGAGGTTCGAGCCCTCGACGTACTCCGACAGCAGCATCGGGTGCGAGTCGTACGAGCCGCGGTCGATCAACCGCACCACGTTGGGATGATTCAGTGACGCGGGGATCCGCGCGCCTTCGAGGAACGCCTCGAGCGCAGGCGCGTCGGCGCGAAGGTCGAGCAGCTTCGCCGCAGCGAGCGCCGCGATGCTGCCCTGCTCCTCGTGGCGGCACAGGTACACGCTGCTCTCGTGGCCGCGGGCCAGGCGCAAGAGCACGCGATAGCTGCCGATCATAGCCCCCGGCTGGACGACGTCGAAGCCGCCCGTCGGCGGGGGCGGCGTGCTCGGATAGAGCGATGGTCGCGGCTCCGAACGCTCGAGCTCGCGGCTCACGGTGGGCGGCGAGAGCTCGCTCGAGGGCATCGGTGCGCTGCGCGCGGCGGCCGGGCCCTTCTCGACCAACCCGGATTCGTCTGGGCCTTGGGAGACCGAGATCTCGAGCTCCGGGCCCCAATCCGTGTCGGATTCGTTGGCACTTCGAGGCTCCGAGCTCTTCGCCGCGCCGGAGCGAGCCCGCTCTGCGGACTCTGCAGCGACTTCGATGATCGGCCCCGAGCTCGCTGGCGCGGAGCTCGGCGGCGAAGACGGCGCGGTCGAAGGCAGCCCCGAGAGCGTGCCGCTGCGCACGGGGATCGAGCGCAGGGCTTCGATGCGATGCTCTTCCTCGGTCGAGAAGGGGCGCGGCGGCGGGGGACGGGAGGTGTTGAGCTTTGCGGGAACGAAGAAGCCGTCGGTTTCGAGCGCCGTGGAGGCTGCGAGCGCGTGAACCGGGTCGAGACGGCTCTCGTCCAGCACTTCGAGCAGCGTGCGGCGCCCATCCACGGCGGCCAGGATCGCTCGCTCGTCGTCGTTTTTTGCCTCGCGCGGAAGCGGCTGCTTCAACGCCAGAACCGCGTCGAGCGGCGGACCCCCGACGATCAGCTCGTGCCAGCGCGCCGAGCGCTTCACTCGCTTCGAAATCAGGGACACGATCGGATCTTGAATCGCCCGCGGCCGATTCACCGGCTCGTGGAAGACCTCGAACGTGCCCTGGCGAAAGCCGAGGATCCGGTAGATCGCGGCTTCGCCCTGCAGATCCCCGATCTCGGCGTCGACCAGACCCTGCGCCGCGAACCAGACATGGCCCGTGTCCGAGCTCGTCGTGAATCGCACCACCGCCGGCCGGCCGCGGCTCTCGAGGGTGGTCAGCAGGTCTGCGATGGAGACGCGTGAAATCTGTCCGCTGAGCGCGGGGGTGAGCTCGGGACCGAGAG
Source organism: Myxococcota bacterium (assembly GCA_030852505.1). Classification (GTDB taxonomy): domain Bacteria; phylum Myxococcota_A; class Polyangia; order Polyangiales; family Polyangiaceae; genus PMG-095. The sequence goes on from JALYWZ010000260.1 coordinate 1,896, forward strand.
GGGAGGTACCTCCGGGAGGGGGGGGGCTGCCGGGAGGGCCCGGGGTACGTGACGGCGCTCCACCTTGACCCATGACCTGCGAACCTTATCGCCGGTCAAATCCCTGTCAACTCAGCCTTTCTTCGAGGAGTTCCGCCGGGGACAGAACTCGGGCCGAGGCCCGCGCCGAGCCGCGTGGCCCCGAAGGTCATTCTCCGAGTTTGCGCGCGGGGACCATGTAGTTTTGGACGTAGTCCCGCACGGCGTCGGCCAGCGGCGTCACGGAACTTCCATAACCACTCTGTCGCAGACGAGTGATATCCGCCTCGGTGAAGTACTGGTACTTACCGCGCAGCGACTCCGGCATTTCGATGAAGTCGATGCGGGGCTCGCGCCCGAGCGCGCCGAAGATGGCGTTCGTCAGCGTCAGCCACGTGTTCGCCTGACCCGAGCCGAGGTTGAAGAGCCCGGAGGCCTTCGGGGCAGCGTCCGCGAAGTGCAAGGTCATCTGCACCGCGTCCTTCACGTAGAGGAAGTCGCGCTTCTGTTCGCCGTCGGCGTACTCGGGACGATAGCTCTTGAAGAGCTGCACTCTGCCGGTGTCCTGGATCTGCTGATAGGCCTTGTTCACGAGCGACCGCATGTCGCCCTTGTGGTCCTCGTTCGGTCCGAACACGTTGAAGTACTTCACCCCCACGATCCGATCGAGCAGCCCTTGGCGTTGGGCGTACAGATCGAAGAGGTGCTTCGAGTACCCGTACATGTTGAGAGGCCGCAGCCGGTGGAGCTCCGGAGAGCGATCGTCCATGCCCTGGGACCCGTCACCGTAGGTCGCGGCCGACGAGGCGTACACGTAGCGGGCTCCCTGCCGCAGCGACCAATCGGCCAGCTCTTTCGTGAGCTCGTAGTTGTTGTCCGCGAGATACGAGGCGTCGCGCTCGGTGGTGGCCGAGCACGCACCGAGGTGAAACACGCAGCTGAACCGACCGAACGCCTCGGGCGACGCAGCGATCCGAGCGCGAAACGCCGGGCCCTCGAGGTAGTCCGCGAATTTGAGCGGCACTAGATTTTTCCAGCGCTCATCCTGGCCGAGGATGTCCGTCACGACGATGTCCGTGACGCCGCGTTCGTTCAGGGCCCAGACCAGTGCGCTTCCGATGAAGCCTGCTCCGCCCGTGACCAGGATCCGTCCACCGAGATGACTCATGAGGTGGGCACAGAGTGAACTTCCCGCGCTCACAAAGCAATCGCCAGCGACCCCGCGTGCGGGCTCAGTGCGACGCGCCGGCGCGCTCGCCGTCGGCGCGCTGCGACGCCAGATATTCGCCCAGAAGCCCTGACAACGTGACGGCGATCACCAGCCCCAGGTAGTTCAGGTAGTACACGAACACGAACGCGGCGCCCTCGTGCACGACCTTCGCGGGCTCGACGTACACCGCCAGCCCGGCGTACAGCGCGAGCTGGATCGCACCGAAGAAACCGGGGGCGTTGGGCACCGCGAAGCCGAGCGCCATCACGCCGAACACGACGGTGGTCTGCGCGAAGGACAAGCTCGGTAGGCCGGCGGCGCTGGCCAGGAGCTTGATCGTGAAGATGTTGAGCACGGTCGAGACCACCGTCACCAACAAGTAAGGGATCGTGTACTTGAGGTTCGGCAGGAAGCGCAGCCCTTCGCTCACGCGCTCCACGGCGTCCGCGACGAACGCGGCGAATTTCTTGGAAAACAGGCCGAGCACGCGCTCGGTGACCCGTCGAGCGAAGTCTCGCCACAGGAAGAACGCGACCATCGTGAGGAACGCCAGGCTGAAGCCCGCGGCGGCGAGCTTCGCGGCGCGCGGCACGTAGGCCGCGGGGATCGCCAGGTTACCGATGTGATCCGGCAACGGCTCGTGCGGCTGGGCGAACGTCAGCCCGAGCAGCAGCAAGAGCGCGAACACCACGCCGTCGATGATCCGCTCCGCGCCGACCGTCGCGCTCACGGCCCAGCCCGACAGCTTGCCCTTTTCACGCAGCAGCGCTGGTCGCGCCACCTCACCCAGGCGGAAGGGCAGGAAGGTGATGAGCCCGATCGTGATGCACAACGTGCTCAGCAAGCGTGGAAACGAGACCTTGGCGATCGGGGCGAGCAAGAAGTGCACGCGACCGAGCCGCATCAACATGCTGACGAGCTGCGTCAGCAGTGCCGCCACGACCAACCCGGCGTTCAAGCCGCGCAGGCTGCCTTCCGGCGGGAACAACGGCAGCGCACCAGCGCGCAGGACCCAGCCGAAGCCGACCGCGAGCGCCACCGACGCGAGCAGCGCGCGCACGTGACGCTTCATGAAATCGACGGCGGGGCTGCTCAAGGGCAGGCTCGTGTAGCACGACTCCGTTGCGGTTCCGCAAGCCGGGCCCGCGCGTCCGGATTTTGGTGTAGCTTCTCGGCCGCGCCTGCTCGATGTCCACCCAAATCCGCCTGGAAGAAGCCTTTTGCGAGGAGCCCGCGCTCGCCCGCCCACTGTGCGTGGATCTCGACGGGACGCTGATCACGAGCGACACCCTCTACGAGAGCGTGCTCCTGCTGTTCCGGCAGCGGCCGTGGCTGCTGGTGATCGCCCCGCTCTGGCTGTTCGGCGGCAAGAGCGGCTTCAAGCGCCGGATCGCCGAGAACGCGACGATCGATCCCAAGACGCTACCGTACCGCGCGGAGCTTCTCGGCGCGCTGCGCTCGACGCGTGAGCGCGGCCGCAAGATCGTGCTGGCGACCGCCGCCGATAGAGAGGTGGCCGAAGCCGTCGCGGGGCACCTGGATCTTTTCGACGCCATCCACGCCAGCGACGGCGTGAAGAACCTGAAGGCCGCCAACAAGCGCGACCTGTTGCGCGCCACGTACGGCGGCGGCTTCGACTACGTCGGCGACTCCGCGGCGGATCGGACCGTGATGGAGGCCGCGACGCGCGGTTATCTGGTGGGCGCCTCGGCCAGCGCGGTCCACGCCGTGCGTGAGCTCGGTAAGGTGCAGGTCGTGTCGCGGCGCCCGAGCAGCGCGCGCGCGCTGATCAAGGAAATCCGCCCGCACCAGTGGAGCAAGAACGCGCTGGTGTTGCTGCCGCTGTTGCTGGCCCCCGCCCACGCGGACGCCGGCGCGGTCGTGCGCGGGATCCTGGCTACCGTCACGTTCTGTCTGTGCGCCTCGGCCGGTTACGTCTTCAACGACCTGATCGACATCGACGCCGACCGCGCCCACGCCACCAAGCACAACCGCCCGTTCGCCTCGGGTGCGCTGCCGGTGATCGTCGGCCCCCCGTTGTTCTTCGGCTTGTTGCTCGGCAGCTTCGCGCTATCGGCGCTGCTCTTGCCGCTCAGCTTCAGCATCATGCTGGCGCTCTACTTCGCCGGCACGCTGAGCTACTCGCTGTACTGGAAGCGGCTGATGCTGCTCGATGTGCTGGTGCTGGCGGGTCTCTACACCCACCGCATCCTCGCCGGCGGTGTCGCCACGGGCGTGCCGGTCAGCGCCTGGCTGCTCGGCTTCTCGATGTTCTTCTTCACGAGTCTCGCGTTCGCCAAGCGCTACGTCGAGCTCAAGGCCATGAAGGACGACGCCATGGTCATGAACCGCGGCTACTTCCGCGCCGATCGCGAGATGGTGACCAGCATGGGCACCTCGAGCGGCTACATCGCAGCGCTGGTGTTCGTGCTGTACGTGGACAGCGCGGCCGTCCGCGCCACGTACGTCGAACCGCGTCTCTTGTGGCTGGTGCTTCCGGTGCTGCTCTACTGGCTCGGTCGGATCTGGCTCTTGGCAGGGCGCGGGCAGATGCAAGAAGACCCGGTGAAGTTCGCGCTCAAAGACAAGAAGAGCCTGCTTTCCGGGGCGATCATCTTCGCGATCGTGGCCGCGGCGCGTTTCTCGCCCGCGTGGCTGTCCGCGCTCATGCACTGAGGCGCGCGGTTCGACGTTGCCGCGACACAGGGGCTGATTTACGTTTCCGCCCATGAGCGCCCGCAGCGTGAAAATTGCGCTGGTCCAGATGTCCATGAGCGCGGACAAGGCCGCGAACCTCGAGAAGGCGAAGGACCGCATTCGCGAAGCCGCAGCGCGCGGCGCCGAGCTCGTGTGCCTGCCCGAGCTGTTCGCCACACCCTACTTCTGCCAGTCGGAGGACGCGGCCAACTTCGATTTGGCGGAGCCGATGAACGGCCCGACGACGGAGGCCATGGCGGCGGCGGCACGCGAATCGAAAGTGGCCGTGGTCGTGCCGTTCTTCGAGCGCCGCGCGCCGGGCGTCTATCACAACAGCCTGGTCGTGGTCGGGCCGAGCGGCGCCGTCGCGGGCAGCTACCGCAAGATGCACATCCCGGACGACCCGCTGTTCTACGAGAAGTACTACTTCACGCCCGGGGACCTGGGCTTTCGCAGCATCGAGTCGGGGCCGATCTCGGTCGGGCCGCTGATCTGTTGGGATCAGTGGTATCCGGAGGCGGCGCGGCTCACGGCCATGTCCGGCGCCGAGACGCTCGTGTACCCGACGGCGATCGGCTGGCACCCGGCCGAGAAGGCCGAGTTCGGCGCCGCCCAGGTCTCGGCCTGGCAGACGATGCAGCGCGCCCACGCGATCTCGAACGGCCTGTTCGTGGTGGCCGTCAATCGTGTCGGCCACGAGGGCCCGGAGGGTGGCGGCATCGAGTTCTGGGGTCACTCCTTCGTCGCCGACCCCTTCGGCGTCGTCCTGGCCGAGGCCGGGGAAGGGGAGGAGACGCTGGTCGTGACCTGCGACCTGTCGCGCATCGAGTGGGTGCGACGCAACTGGCCCTTCTTCCGCGATCGCCGTATCGACGCTTATGCCGGCATCACGTCGCGCTTCCTCGACCGCTGACGCGTCCGCGCGGGACACG
>JALYWZ010000261.1 GCA_030852505.1 Myxococcota bacterium
CACCCAGGCTGCGCGCTGGCGGCTGAGCGGCGCTTCGCTGAAGCTGTCGGCGGCCTCCGAAATCGAGCGCCGGACGTCGCGCGCCCGCCACTCGGGCGAGGGGTGACCCGTGAGCGTGGCCCGCTGGAAAGCGTGAGCGAAAGCGTCCGAGAGCTCTTCGGCGGACTGGAAGCGCAGCTCGGGATCGCGCGACAACGCGTTCTCGCACCAGGCGTCGAGCGCGGCGGGCAAATCCGGATCGAGCCCGTGGAGCTCCGGCACGTCTCCCGAGGAAATCTGGGTGAGCAGCGTATCGAGCGCGGGGCTCTCGAACGGCGGGCGCCCGACCAGGCAGTGATAGGCGATCGCGCCGAGCGCCCACAGATCCGAGCGGAAATCCACGGGTTGTCCCGCGGCCTGCTCCGGGCTCGTGTAGAACGGCAGCCCGAGGTGGTGTCCGACCTTGGTGGCGCGATGCAGCGCCGAACCGCCGCCAGCGATGCCGAAGTCCAGCACCTTGGCGACCTCGCGCGCGCCGACGCGCACCAGGAAGATCTGCTCCGGCTTGAGATCGCGGTGCACGATGCCGAGGTCGTGCGCACGGCTCAGCGCGTGCGCGACGTCCGAGACCAGCTCGATCACCTGCGCGGGGTCGAGCCGGCCCTCGCGGCGGAGACGCGTGGCCAGGTCCTCGCCCTGCAACGCTTCGAACACCACGAACGGCATGCCGCTCCACTCGCCGTGGTCGAGCACGTTCACCACGTTTTCGCAGCGCAAGGCCTCGGCGGCCTGGACCTCGCGCTCGAAGCGCTCGCGCGCCGCGCGCAGGTCGAAAACGCCGGTATCAGCCAGGCGAACCGTGCACGGCAGATGCGTGGTTTCGTCCTTGGCGTGCCACAGCGAGCCACAAGCCCCGGTCGCAAACCGCTGATCGAGTCGGTATCGACCGGCGACGACCATGCCTGCGATCAGCGAATCCAGCATGAGCTCGGGAGGGGTAGGGCGGGCAACGGCGCGAGGCCGACTGCTCCGGGCAATTTCTTTCCGTACACGGCCGCCGCGCCATTGGCAATGGATTTGACGCTCCGCGGCGAGAACCAGCATCGCGGTTATGCGGCTGGCATCGGGTGGGGGCGCTACCCTGGGGGGTGCGGCCCCGGTCCAGCTCTTTGGGCTTCAGCTCGGGTCGGCTACTCGCCGCCTTCGGCGAGCGTCTTCTTCCGCTTCTTGATGCCGAAGATGGTGCGGCCGAGCATCTGGATCGGATCGAAGTAGCGATCCACGACGCGCTCCTTGAGCGGGATGATGCCGTTGTCGGTGATGCCGATGTGCTCGGGGCACACCTCGGTGCAGCAGCGGGTGATGTTGCAAAGACCCGACCCGTACTCCTTGCGGATCTCCGGGATGCGATCGTCCGTGTCGAGCGGGTGCATCTCCAGGCTGGCGGCGCGGATCATGAAACGCGGCCCGACGAAGCGATCTTGATCCTTGCCGTCGCGATCGCGCAGCACATGGCAGACGTCCTGGCACAGGAAGCACTCGATGCACTTGCGGAACTCCTGGGTGCGATCGACGTCTTCCTGGAACATCCGGTGGTTGCCGTCGGCGCCCTTGGGCCCGGGCTTGAACGGCCGGATCCGCTTGTTCTGGCGGTAGTTGAAGGAGACGTCCGTGACCAGGTCCTTGATCACCGGGAACGTCTTCAACGGCTGGACGGTGATGGTCTCGTCCGGGCCGTAAGCGTTCATGCGCGTCATGCACGACAGCCGCGGCCTGCCGTTGATTTCCATGCTGCAGGAGCCGCACTTGCCGGCCTTGCAGTTCCAGCGCACCGCGAGGTCGTTGGCCTGTTGCGCCTGGATCCGGTGGATCACGTCGAGCACGACCATGCCCGAGTCGACCTCGATGTCGTACTCCTTGAACTCGCCGCCCTGGCCGTCTCCGCGCCAGACTCTGAACTTTCTCAACGCCATCTTGGACTCCTGTTCGCCCTGGCTTCTGCTCAGTCGGCGGGGGCGTTCTGCCCGACCTTGCCGGCTTCGAGATCTTCGATCTTCGCGTTCGCGATTTCTTTGAGATAGGCGGGCGGCTCCTTGCGCTGCTCTTTGTCGACCTGCATCTGGCCGTCCGCGCCCTTCTTGATCACGATGTTGTACTGCAGCCACTCGTCACGCTCGCCCTCGTAGTCGAGGCGAGTGTGGGCGCCGCGGCTCTCCTGCCGCATCAAGGCCGCGCGAGCCACGGCTTCGGCCGCGACCATCAGCGAGCCCATCGAGATCGCCTCGTGCCAGCCGGGGTTGTACTGGCTCGAGCCGTTGGCCTTCACGTTCTTGACGCGCTCCTTCAGGGCGTGGATCCGGTTCACGCCGTCTTTCAGCTCGTCTTCGACGCGCACGATGCCGACGCAGTCTTCCATGATTTCCTGCAGGGCTTCGTGCAGGGCGTACGGGTTCTCCCCGTTCTGCCGGTTCAGGATGTCGGTCGCGCCGCGAACCGCCGCGCGGATCTGCTCGTCGTCGGCGCGAACCGGGGACGAGAGCGCCGTCACGTAGTTCGACGCGCCGAGGCCAGCGAGCCGCCCGAACACGATCAGATCGGACAGCGAGTTGCCGCCGAGCCGGTTCGCGCCGTGCATGCCGGCGGCGCACTCACCGCAGGCGAACAGGCCGTTGACGCGGGTCTGCTGCGTATCCGCATCCACCCGCACACCTCCCATGAAGTAGTGGAGCGTGGGTCCGACCTCCATCGGCTCCTTGGTGATGTCGACCTCGGCCAGCTCCTTGAACTGGTGATACATGCCGGGCAAGCGCCGCTTGATGAAATCCGCCGGTCGGCGCGAGGCGATGTCGAGGAACGCGCCGCCGTGAGGCGAGCCGCGGCCGGCCTTGACCTCGGCGCGGATCGAGCGGGCCACGACGTCACGGGTCAGGAGCTCGGGCGGGCGGCGCGCGTTCTTGTCGCCTTCGAGCCAGCGCGAGGCCTCTTCCACGGTGTTGGCGGTTTCGGCCGCGAACTTCTCGGGGATGTACTCGAACATGAAGCGCTTGCCGTCTTTGTTCAGCAAGATGCCGCCGTCGCCGCGCACGCCCTCGGTCACGAGGATGCCGCGCACGCTGAGCGGCCAGACCATGCCCGTCGGGTGAAACTGAGTGAACTCGATGTCCATCAGCTCGGCGCCAGCCTCGTAGGCGAGAGCGTAGCCGTCGCCCGTGTACTCCCACGAGTTCGAGGTCACGCGCCAGGCCTTGCCGGCGCCGCCCGTGGCCAAAATCACGGCCTTGCAGCGCAGGAGCAGGAAGCGCCCGGTCTCGCGGAAGTAAGCCAGCACGCCGGCGATCCGGTCGCCGTCCTTCAACAGCCGGAGCGCCGTGCACTCCATGTGAAAGGTGATGCCCTGGTGAATGCCGTGGTCTTGCAGGGTGCGGATCAGCTCGAGGCCGGTGCGGTCGCCGACGTGCGCGAGGCGCGGGTGGCGGTGGCCGCCGAAGTTGCGCTGGCTGATCAAGCCCTCTTTGGTGCGATCGAAGACCGCGCCCCAGTCCTCGAGCTCGCGCACGCGCGCCGGGGCGTGCTTGGCGTGGAGCTCCGCCATGCGCCACACGTTCAGGAACTTGCCGCCGCGCATGGTGTCGCGGAAGTGCACCTTCCAGCTGTCGCGCGCGTCGACGTTGCCGAGCGCCGCGGCCATGCCGCCCTCGGCCATCACGGTGTGAGCCTTGCCGAGCAGGCTCTTCGAAATCACGGCCGTGTTCATGCCGCGCGCGCTGGATTCGATGGCGGCGCGCAGGCCGGCGCCGCCGGCGCCGATCACGACCACGTCGTGTTCGACAGTTTGTAGTTCTGATACGTCCAGCATCGGATCACCAGGTGTTGAGGTCTTGGATCACGCCCATGCTGACCAGGCGCACGTAGAGGTCGGTGAACCCGACCCAGACCAGGCTCAACCAGGCAAACAACATGTGGCGGCTGTTGAACCACGAAGCGCCCTTCCAGGCCTTGTACTGAACGGTGGCCTTGCCGCAGGACATGCAGTCGCTGCGACCGCCGATCAGGTGGCGGAAGGAGTGGCAGCCGAAGGTGTAAGACGAGATCAGGATCGCGTTGACGGTGAGCACGATGCTGCCGACGCCGATCCCGAACTGACCGTCCTTGAAGAACGCGAGGATCGCGTCGTAGCTCAGAATCACCACGTAACAGAGCGCCGCGTACAGCGCGTAACGGTGGATGTTCTGGAAGATCAGAAAGCCGGTCTCGCCCTTGTAGTGCGGGCGGTTACCGGGGCTCACGGCACAACCAGGCGGCGAACCCGCGAACGAGCGGTAGTAAGCCTTCCGGTAGTAGTAACAAGTGAACCGGAACAAGAGCGGGAAGATCAGGATCAAGAGCGCCGGGGAAGCGGGCAAGAACCACCAGTTCGGCCACCAGCTCGGCCACTCGCCGATCCAGACGTGCTTGAGCGGCGCGGCGCCCGCGGCGTCGAGCTTGCTGAACAGCACCGGAGAGTAGAGCGGGCTCAGATACGGATCGGTGTAGTAGTGCTCGCCCTGGAACAGCGCCCAGGTCACGTACACGCTGAATCCGGTGAACACGATTACGGTGATCAGCGGTCCGATCCACCAGTTGTCGGTGCGCAGCGTGCCCCCGAATTCTTGGGGGTGCCCGCCGAGGGTGGGCAGGTGCCTCGTCGTCATGGATGCTCGGAGCTCCTTCGGAAAACGCGTGCGATCGCGGACCGGCCCGTGTGCCAGGCTCACGTCGCAACGGGATTTCTAGTCGAATGCAATCGATAAGTCGCATTCAATCGCGTAACGTGGCAGATAAGTTTCGCTAATGGGCGACCCGTGCACATCGAGACCCTGAAGACGTTCTGCGACCTGGTCGAAACCGGCAGCTTCAGCGAAGCTGGCAAGCTCAATTTCGTGACGCAGTCGGCCGTGAGCCAGCAGCTCACCGCGCTCGAGCGGCGCTACGATCGCCGGCTGGTCGAGCGGCGGCCGGGGCGGCTCGCCGTGCCGACCGAGGCGGGGCGGCTCCTTTACACGCAGAGCAAGCTGATCCTCGAGCAGCTCAGTACGCTGGAACAGAAGCTGCGGCAGCGCCCGGAGGTGGTGAGCGGCACGCTGCGTGTCGCGACCGTGTACAGCCTGGGGCTTCACGCGCTGCCGCCGTTCGTGAAGCAATTCCTGCGCATGCACCCGCAGGTCAACGTGCGCGTCGAATACATCCGGACCGACCGCGTCTACGCGGGCTTGCTCGACGGGTCGGTCGACCTGGGCGTCGTGGCCCAGCCGCTCCGGCGCGCGCGGATCGAGGTGGTGCCGCTGAAGCCGGAGGCGCTGGTCGTGGTGTGTAGCCCCGAGCACCGGCTGGCGCGCCGCCGCGAGGTCCCGCTCGCGCTCCTGGCCCGGGAGCCGTTCGTGGCCTTCGATCGGGGAGTGCCGACCCGGCGCGTCGTCGACCGTCTGCTCAAGGAGCAGGGGGTGCCCGTCAACATCGTGACCGAGTTCGACAACATCGAGACCATCAAGCGCTCGGTCGAAGCCGGTCTCGGCGTGTCGATCCTCCCCGAGAACACCGTCAAGAACGAGACGCGGGCGCGGACCTTGGTCGCGCTCTCACCGAGCGACGGTCCGTACACGCGGTCGGTCGGGGTCATCCACCGGAAGGACCGGGAGCTCTCGGCGACGGCGCGGGCATTTCTCGAGCTTTTGACGAGCGGCATCGGCCTGACCTGAGATTGCGGCAGAAAGCGGCCTCCGAAAGGTTGCGCGGCGAGGGCGGCCGTGGGAAGCCGCTCGCCCCATGCTCCTCCGAGTCGGCTTGACGTCCCTCACCGGCGGCATCGAAGAATATGCCCGGCGCTTCGACGTTCTGGAGCTCCGCGCCGATCCCGTTCGCTTACCGCCTGCCAAGGTGTTGCGCCGGATGAAGGGTGGCGCCGCCGGCCGCGTGGCGTTCTCGGTGCTCGTCCCGCCGGATCTCACCAAGAAGGCGCTCGAGGCCCCCGCCGAGATGAGCCTGGCGGTCGAGGCCGCCGCCGCCGTGGAAGCGAGCTTTCTGATCTTGCAGACCGGGCCGACCGTGGGCCCGAGCGAGCGCGTGCGCGCGCGGCTCGAAGCTCTGGTGAAGACGCTCGAGCGGCCGGGCCAGCGCATCGGCTGGGAGCCGCGCGGGCCGTTCGAGCCCGAGCAAGCAGCGGCGTTCGCCGAGAGCGCGGGCATCACGCTCGTCGAAGATCGGAGCCAGGCCGACAGCGAAGGCGGGGGCGTGGTGTACACGCGACTCCGCGCCGAGGGCGCCGGCGCTCGATTGACGAGCGGGGCGCTCGAGCGTCTGGCGATGCGGATCCTTACCGCCGAGGAAGCCTGGGTGATCGTCGAAGGGCGTCCCACCCCCAAGGCTCGAGCGCGGATCCGCCAGGCGATCCAGGCGCTGGCCGACGAAGCCGCCGAGTTCGCGGACGAGGACGAAGCCGCGGACGCGACCGAGGACGACGAGCTCGATGACGACGCGGACGAGCTCGATGACGAAGACGACTCCGATGACGAAGACGACGACGCAGAAGAAGAAGACGGCGGAGACACGCGGTGACGCGCGTCCGCGCGGTCGCGCTCGCGAGTGACGGCCAGGCAGAGGCGGCCGCACAAGCCAGCCTGGCGGCGGGCGGTGGCGCGCTCGACGCGGCGATCTCCGGCTTCTTCGGCGCCGCCGCGGTCCACCCCGGCGTGTTGCTGAGCCCGCTCGCGGTGTTGGTGGGCGGGGTGGGCGAGGG
>JALYWZ010000966.1 GCA_030852505.1 Myxococcota bacterium
CGACTGGTCTTCGTACTATTATATATAAACTCGGGCGGAGTGATCCCGAGCGCGCGCGTGATGCTGCCGCGGATGTCGGGCACCACGCCTGCGGCCATCCCCCACGCGGCCGTGGCCGCGAGGCAAGCCGCGAACGGCAGCAGCAAGACCGTCTGCGTGCGGCGCTTCACCTGCGTCTCGCGCAAGCTCGCCATCACGCGTAGCCGAGTGAAGCGCGCGGCCGAGCTCGGGCCTTCCGTCTCCTCTTGGAGCGAGCGCGCGGCGCGACGCAACACGTCGTCGTGGTCGTCGCTCATTGGAAGCCCTCCTTCGCGAGCCGTTCGCGGAGCTTGCGCTTGGCGTGGAACAGGCGAGTGCGCAGCGTCCCCTCCGGAACGCCCACGATCTCCGCGGCGTCCGGCGACGAGCGCTCTTCGACTTCACACAGCACGAACGCGACGCGCTGCTCGAGGGGCAAGGTGTCGAGCGCGCGCGTCAGCGCTTGCGAGAGCTCGCGGCGGCGCGCGGCCGCTTCTGGATCGAGCACGCTGCCTTGCGGCTCGCGTTCGAGTCGCGCCATCGCAGCGCGGCGGCGGGTCGCCGAGCGCACGTGGTGCTTGGCGTGCTGGACGGCGATGCCGATCAGGAACGTGCGCAGCGACGACTGCCCGCGGAACCGCTGCACGGCGGACGGCAAGGCCACGAACACCTCGTGCACCAGATCTTCGGCGGAGCTCGCGTCACCGAGCAGCCGCTTGGCGAAGGCGCGCACCGCGGCGTGGTGCTGGTCATAAGCCTCGGCGACCGCCTGGGTGTTCCTGTCCGCGAGCCGAGCGATCAGGTCTCCGTCATCCAAGGACGCTTCTTGCTCCAACGCCGGTGCCGATCCGAACACGAGCTCGGTCGCGGTCATAGCGCGCCGTAGCGGGGCAAGACGGGCACGACGGGAAAGAGCGGGAAGGCGAGCACGGCCTTCCGCTTCGTGCCCGGATCGGCGCGCGCCGTTCAATCCCGGACGTCGATTTAGGGTAAGTGCGCGAATTTCCCGGGGTCCCGGCCGCTGTAACTCGCTGGGGCGCGGCACCATAGTGAAAGGCGTGATGGCATCGACTCCTCGGTCTCGCTGGACCTGGCTCCTTGGCCTGACGCTCGCGCTGCTCGCGGCCTGTTCTCGGCTCTCGTCGCCCGAGCCCGAGCCGCGCTCGGCGCAGGCTCCCGCGGGCTCGGTGAACCCGCAGCAACCCGGCCAGCACCTCGAGACTGCGATCCTCGCGGGCGGCTGCTTCTGGGGGATGGAGGAGATCCTGCGCGCCGTGCCCGGCGTCGTCGCGACCGACGTCGGCTACGCCGGCGGCAAGCAGGGCGTGACCTACGAGGACATGCACCACGACACCTCCGGCAACGCGGAGGCGGTGCGCGTCGTCTTCGACCCGAAGCAGCTCAGCTACGAGGAGCTGCTCGAAAAGTGGTTCTTCCGCATGCACGATCCGACGACGCCGAACCGCCAGGGCAACGACGTCGGCACGCAGTACCGCTCGGTGTTGTTCGTGAGCTCACCGGCTCAGCGCGCGACGGCCGAAGCCGTGAAGCGGCGCGTCGACCAAAGCGGCGTCTGGAAGCGCCCGATCGTGACCGAGATCAGCGAGCAAACGACGTTCACCCGCGCCGAGGAGTATCACCAGAAGTACCTGGTGAAGAACCCGGGCGGGTACACGTGTCACTATTTGCGCGAATTCGAAGAGAAGGCGTATTAGCGGGCCGTCAGCCGTTTCCGCGCTGGCGCTCAGAACACGGCGACGCCGGCGAGCACTTCGGGGTCGACTTCGGCCTTGGTTGGGCCCCAGGCGCCGTGGCGCACACCACCTCCCGCGAACAGCTCGAAGTGGTCGAGGAAGCGCCAGCCCACGCGCGCTCGATAGTGCAGGTATTCGAGGGGCTCGCCGGTGTCGAGCGATTGGCCGTCTCGTTTTACGGCCGAGTGCAGGACGCCGGGCTCGATGCTGAGCGGGCCGAGGCCGAAGTGGGCGCCGAGCCCGTACTCGAAGGCGTAGGTGTCGTCGCTCGGGTCGTAAGCGACGCCGATCTCGGAGTAGCCGTAGCCGACGCGGAACTTCAGCGCCGCGTGCAGCGGGAGGTGATTGCTGGTGTAGGCCGTGGCCTGGACCTCGCCGTTCTTGGCGATGCTGACCACGCCGAGGGCGGAGCCGTCGACCTCTTCGGCGACGTTGACGATGCCGAGCTGGAGCCCGCGCACTTTGCGCGCGACGTTGACGACGCCGATCTGCGCGCCGTTGACGTCGCCGGCGATGTTGGCTCCCGCCGCCAGCGAGGCGCCGTCGAGCTTGCCGGAGAAATTGAAGACTCCCGCCGCGACCAGCCCTTTCGCGTCGTGCACGACGTTGCCACCGGCAGCGAACGCAGCGCCCTCGACGCGGTCGGCCACGTTGGCGCCCGCAGCCGCGAGCACGCCCTGCGTGGATCGCGCGACGTTGGCAC
>JALYWZ010000967.1 GCA_030852505.1 Myxococcota bacterium
GCCTTGCGGCGCGGCGTCCGAGCGTGCGCCGGGCACGATCTGCGTCGTCCCGAGCGGCAAGTACGAGCGCGGCGAGCCTTGCGCCGAAAGGATCGCGCCGGCCATCATCGGGCTCGCGAGGTCGAGGTCGAGCGGGAAGTCCACGCGCGTGGGAGCCGTGCCCCGATAGAACGAGGCCAGGCCCTCTTCCCAGGTGCAGAGCCCAGCCACGCGATCGCGGCCCTGGTCGCGGATCGCGCGGAACACGTCGACCGCGTCGGCGAGGCCGAGCCCGATCAGCGTGTCGCCCAGGCGCCCGTTGTACTCCGCGAGCGCACCGAGCGCGGTCTCGAGCTGCTCGCGCGAGATGCGCCCGCGCCGCACCAGATACTCCCCGAGCAACTCCTCCCGCTCCGACGACGCCACGTGGTGGAGCCGGCCGCGGTCGAGGTAGATCTCCTTGCGGCTCGAGCGCCCGGGCCCGAGCGTGCGTTGCACGAACAGCGCGCCCGTCTCGCCGCGGATCCGCAGGTGCGCGAGCACGTGCAGCATGTTCGTGTCACGGAGCAGCGCCTGGTAGTCGGGCGCACCCGGTTCGAACACGCGGCTGGTGGTAGCCGTGGTGGACGGCAAGAGGTGGCGCGCCAGCTCGTGAACATCGCGGATCTTGCGGAACGGTTGGCCCATCAGCGCGACCTCGTCGTCTCCGCCGAGATCACCCGTGGCCACCATCTCGATCAGCTTCGCGAACGAGACGTTGTCGCTCACGGCGCCGCCGGCACGCCGGATGCGCGATGCGGCCTCGATCGAGATGCCGCTGTCTGGCCGCACTGCCTGAAGCTGGCTGCTCGAGCTCTTCACCGCCTGCATGCGGTTCACGCTCTCGCGGATCTGCCCTTCCAGCTTGCGCGCGAGCTGCGACGAGTCGCGAGCCCACGACACCCACTCCGCGAGGCGCTTCTTGTGCTGCGCCCGGTTCGGCCCTTCGAACGGCGCGAGCGCGTCCGAAAACTCGGCGGCGCTCGCGTAGCGGTCGTCCGGATCCCGGGCCAGCGCCTTCTCGCACACGGCCAGCATGCCGTCGGGCAGCATCGAGGCGGCGCTGCGCAAGGGCTCGATGTTGCTGTCGCGGATCGCGAGCAGGACCGCGAGCTGACCGCTGCCCGGGAACACCCGCTCGCCGATCAGCATCTCGCCGAGCAGCGCCGCGAGCGAAAACAAATCGGTGCGGTGGTCGAACGGCTCGCCGGCGATTTGCTCGGGCGCGAGGTAGCCGAACTTGCCCTTGAGCCGCGTCGGCTCTGCCGGCCGCGCGGGCTGTTCGATGCGCGCGATCCCGAAATCGCCGAGCTTCACCTCGCCGGCGATCGACAGGTAAATGTTGGACGGCGTGACGTCGCGGTGCACGATGTTGAGCGGTACGCCCTCGGCGTCGCGCGCCACGTGCACGGCCGAAAGCGCGGCCAGCACGGAGCGGGCGACGTACACGGCGAGCGCTGGTTCGAGCCGGCGTTGCTCGGTGTCGCAGCGCCGCAGCAGGCGGTACAGGTCTACGCCTTCGACGTATTCCATCGCCAGGTACGGCTCCTGGCCGACCATGCCCGCGCCGAACACCGTGACCACGTTCGGGTGGGGGACAGCGCGGTGAAGCTCTGCTTCGCGCTCCAGTAGGTCGAGCCCGCTCTCGCGAGCGCTCGGGAGCAAGCGCTTGACGACCAGGCGCATGGCGGGAACGGTGCCCACCCGCGGACGCGCCAGAAAGACTTCGGCGCTACCTCCGACCGCTATCCGCCGTTCCAACACGAACGGGCCGAAGGGTCTCTGGTCGGGGCGACCCCCCTGCTGTTCACTGTCCACGCCCCTCATTATCCCCCGATTTCTTCGCCGCGCGTAGTTTGCGGACAGCTCCCGGCCAATTCGGCACAAACGGCGTGCTATCGCAGACGACGCGCTTTTCCCGATGCACCGGCCACGCACATCCACCCCGTTGCCCTCGAAGCTCGCCGTTCGGGCCTTTTCGCTCGCGCTCTTGCTGTTTTCCGCGCTGGTCGGCTGTCGCTGCCGTCCCACACCGGCGGCTCGTCCCGAGCCTTCGCCCGCGCTGCGCATCGCGCTCTTGTCGAGCGCAGCCGGCGCCATCGAACCGTGCGGCTGCGTGAAAGACATGCTGGGCGGCGTGGACCACGCCGGGGCGTACCTGCAGAAGGCCGGCGATGCGCCGCTGCTCGTGCTCGGCGCGGGCCCGATGCTGTTCATGGATCCGAGCTCCAAGCCGGACCGCGTCCAGCAAGATCGCTGGAAGGCGGAGGCCATGTCGAGCTCCTTGCGCGAGCTCGGGCTGCGCGCCTGGGCGCCCGGCCTGAACGATTTCGCGCTCGGCTCGGCCGAGCTTTCGCGCATGACCGAGAGAGGCCCCGCGCTGCTCGCGGCGAACCTCGGCGGCGAAAACGCCGGGGCGCAGCGCACCGCGCTGTACACGGTCGGTGGGCTGCGGG
>JALYWZ010000262.1 GCA_030852505.1 Myxococcota bacterium
GGCCGTGAGAGCCCGCCCGGAGCTAGCGTCGCAAATGGCGGGCCGTTGTCGGTACGGATGGCATCCGGCAGCCCAAATTCCCGAAATGTCGTCTCAAACGTGCGCATCACCGGCGAACAAATCGTCGTCTTCATCGCCTTGCACGTGAGCAAGTAGCGACTGAAACCGTCGCTGATGGTTAGCGGGCTGCATCGCTCCCCATCGACCGGAAAGTTGCCCTTGAAGTCCCCGCACCAGATTCGTCGTACGGGCCCAAGCGGTCTTTGTACGGGTCGCTTCGGCGTACTCGACGCGGTTTCCCGATCATTCCCCGCTTCTTGAGGATCGCGCCGACCGTGCTGGCGCTGACAACACGATGCGCGGGTGCTGCCGTCTCACGATCACTAGCAGCTTTCGCGGCCCCCAACGTGGGTGCTTCTTCCGCGCCGCCATACCGCGTGCGGGTGCGAATGCGGCGCCCTTGTCCGGTCGACCAGCGCCCGTACTCCGCCCGTTTCGTTAGCGTTCCTTCCACTTGTACCCTTGCTTTTGGCTTATCCCGAAGCGCTCGCAGAGCTCTAACAAACTCTCCTCCCCCTCCAACGTCGCCGCCACAAACCTCAACCGCTCGTTCATCGGTGACGTCTCTTTCCAAGGCATGGAGCGCAGGTTCCACGCCCATCAAGAACGTGTCACCTATGTTCCCGGTCTAATTTGTCACCATGTACCGGTCTGAACCGCCATTTTTCGTTGACAGCTTTTTCGGCGGCCGCTGCTCCTGAGCGCTGACTCGTGCGCAATTGCCGATTGCGGCGCCGACGTCACGCACAGTCGGCGTTTCGGCGAGAAATCGACTCGCGAAGCGTTTGCAGCGCTGATTACCCGCCTAGCGCCGCTCCGAGAGCTCGAAATCGTGGGTGTATAGGAGATACCATGCTCACGCAGCTGCTCGCGCCTGCGCGTCCTCAGGGCTCGCTCGCTGGTCGCGTCCGACGACGACCCGAGCGTCCGCATGCACCGGGCTGTTCCGTGGAACGCCTGCAGACGCTCGACACGGAGCTCGCGCGTCGTGCTGGCGAGGCGGGGCGATTGCGCTTCGAGATGGGGCGCGGTCTCGACTTGCTCGAGCGCAGCGGCGGGCATCACGCGCTCGGCTTCTCGTCGATCGAAGCGTACGCGCTCGAACGCTGCGAGCGCTCGGCGAGTTGGACGCAAAAAGCGCGGAGTTTGGCGCGGCGGCTCGACAGGCTCCCGCCTCTGGCGGACGCGCTGATTTCTGGCTCGCTGAGCTGGAGCATGGCGGCGGTGCTGGCGACCGTCGCGTCTCCGGACGACGCAGAATTCTGGCTCGCCGAGGCGTCGCGCCGGACCGTGCGCGAGATGAAAGCGCTCGTGCTCGAGAAGCGGGGCGCTGCAGGTGAAGCCGACGCTCTTGAAACCGAAGCCGAGCTGCGCACGCTGACACTCACAATGCCGCGCGAGGACGCCTGGTGCTTCGAACAAGCAAAGCTGCTCGGCCGGCACCTCGGGGAGCGCACGAACGCCGACTTGGTGCTCGGCTTGGTCGCCGAGACGACCAGCACCCTGTGCAGCGAGCTGCCGGGCCGCGCGATCGAGCTACCCAACGATGAGGCCATGAGCCGGCAGCGCGCCTGGGAGCACGAGCTCGCGCGCATGCGGGCCGAAGCGGAAGAGCGCTGCGAGGCGCACTTCCGTCGCGGCCCTGAATCACGTGCGCGCGTCGAACCGTTGCTTTGGCCCGCGCAACCGGAGGCCGTCGATCGACAGCTGCGCGAGTTTTCGCGGGAGTTGGTGGGCCGCGAGGTCGCTTTCGGACGCGCGCTCGATGCCTTCTTTGCCGCCGACGGGTGGCGGCGGCTCGGTTACGCGACCGCTGCACAGTACGCGCGCGAGCGTCTCGGCACGAGCTTATCCTCAATCAAGGCCAAGCGACGGCTCGTGAAGCGGCTCGGTCAGCTCAGATTTCTGGCCGACGCCGTAGACCGCGGCGAGCTCGGGTATGAGGCAGCGCGACTCGTCGCAGAGGTTGCGACTGGCGATACAGTCGAGGGCTGGGTGACGCGCGCCAGTGAGCGTACGCTCCGACATCTGCGCGAGGAGATCGACTCGGCCGAGCTGCTGGCGAGGTGGTCCGAGAACACGGCCGTGCTCCCGCCGAGCGACGCCGAAGTGCGGCGCGTGGAAGATCTGGAACGGGCCGTGGTCACGGGCCAGATGTCTGCGCCGCCCGCGTTGCCGTCAACGGCAGGTGCGCCGTCGGCAACCGCTGCACCTCCGCGTGAGCGACGACACCGCGCGGGATTTCCGGCATTGGGAGGCCATTTATCTGCGCCACCGCGGCTCGGCGCTGCGCGACACGACCTTTTTGCGCTTCGCTTGCGAGCTCTTCCTCGACACGTGGCGTCCACGCAGCGGCGACATCGAGTACGCGCACATCTACCAGCGCGATCGTCACCGCTGCCAGAGCCCCTGTTGCGGCCGCCGCGACGTCACGCCGCATCACCTCCGGTTTCGGTCGCACGGCGGTGACGACTCGGAACGTGACCAGCCTCTGCAGCTGGTGCCACCTCGAGGGCATTCATCGAGGACAGATCTCTGCGGCGCCTCCGGCATCCAACATTCGCTGGACGTTCGGACGCAGCGCACACACCGTGGTCGAGGGCCGACGGCGACTTCGGGCCAGCGAATAGGAGGTCCGTCGCGCCGAGCGTGCAGCGTGGTACACCTCTGCCGCCATGCAGTGGTACCCCGGACACATGAAGGCGGCGCGCAAGGAGATCGTCAAGGCGATCTCCTCGAACGACGTCGTTCTGGAAGTTCTGGACGCGCGCATGCCGCTCGCCAGCTCGAACCCGACGCTCGCCGAGGTTTGCCGTGGCAAGCCGTGTCTCAAGCTACTGTGCAAAACCGATCTGGCCGACCCGCAGGTCACGAGCGCCTGGCGCCGTCACCTCGAGTCCGGCCCCGACGCGCCCAAGGTGCTCGAGCTCGCGCTCCTCAAGCCGAACACCGGTGAAACACGCACCCGCGTCCTCGAAGCTTGCCGAGCCCTCGCGCCGCGCCGCGATACACGCGCCAAACCCGTGCGCGGCCTCGTCGTCGGCATCCCCAACGTCGGCAAATCGACCCTGATCAACGTGCTCATGGAGCGCAAAGTCACCCGCGCGAGTGATCAGCCCGGAGTCACGACCGTCACCCAGCTCGTCACTTTGCGCGAGGGCGTGGCGCTGACCGACAACCCCGGTGTGCTCTGGCCGCGGATCGACGAACCCTCGCTGATGCGCCTCGCCGTCGGCGGAGCCATCCCCGAGAGCGAGCTCGACTACGAGCTCGCCGGCGCCTTCTTCGCCGAGCTCTTGCTCGCGCGCTACCCGGCAGCCGCAGCCGCGCGCTACGCGATCGACGCCGCTTCGACGTCACCGAGCGCGCTGCTCGAGCACATCGGCCGCCGCCACGGCCTCGGCCCAGGCGGCAGGATCGATCTGCAAAAAGCCGGCAACGTGCTCATCCACGAGTTTCGCTCGGGTAAGCTCGGACGGATTTCGCTGGAAGTGCCGGATTCCCCAGGCCCAACCGATCAGAGCTCGAGCGACGGCCGGTCGTAGCTCAATCGACCTTCGTCTCCGGAAGGTTGTCCCCCATCTGTGCTGCATCCACGCCGACTGAGTCATCGCCTCCGTTTCCCAGCTGCCCCCTGGAGTTGTTACCCCAGCACTTGATCTTTCCGTCCGCCAAGAGAGCGCAGACGTGAGTGGGGCCAGCACTCACCAACCTGACTTTGGCATCGGTGCCGAGACTAATGGCTGGAATCTTGTCGCTCGACTCGCTGGGTTCGTCGCCAAGAGGGTTACCGATGGTGCCAAGTCCCGGTTGTCCCAGCAGCCCGTAATAGCCGAATCCCCAGCACTTGGCCGTCTGGTTCTGGTACCAGACGCACGTCACGTTGGTAGCTAGCGAGATTCCGGCGACATGGTCTCCGACGAGAGCGACCGGCCAAGTCACGTTTGCCGGAGGGTCGCCGACTCTCTCGGCCGTATCGCCGGAAACGAGATTGCCCCAGCTGTTGGGACCAAAACAGTGGACGTACCCGGTAACGCCGAGCACGCACGTGTGGAGGCCGGATGAGACAACTGCCGGCCGAGCCGCGCCGTGCTCACTCAAAGTGAGCTTGTATGGGGCTACCACGCTCCCGATGTCCCAACATTCTACGACCTGAGACTCGAGGATGGCGCAGACTCTGGTATGGCCGCAAGCCATCGAAGCCGCCGGTTCCGAAAACGCAACGGTCAAGAATTCGTTGGAGGTTCCCCCCCAAACAATCACCTCCCCTGAGCGGGTCCTCACCGCAGTGTACGTGTCAGAGGCAGAGATGGCGTCCGCCTCCGTCAGAGGGAGTGCCACGGGGCTTCGCTCGAGATCCGCGGTCGATGCGGGGCCTAGCTGAGCTTCGAGGTTGTCGCCCCAGCAATAGACGGCTCCGCTTCTGATGGCGCATGTATGGGTCGCCCCTGCCGCAACGGCGGAGACACTGTCTGCGAACACTGCGGGCAGATTGCGGCCCATCTCCGAGACGAGCTCGCCCACTGCCAGCGCCGTGCTTCCTATGCCGAGTTGCCCGCGGTCATTCGCACCCCAGCATTTCAAGCGCCCGTCGCCTAAAACTGCGCAGGTGTGCTCGACACCGAGCGCAAGGGCTGTCGCCTCGACTTCACAGGAGGCGGAGCACCCATCGCCAGAGCTCTGGTTCGAGTCGTCGCATTCCTCCTCCTCAGCGTACAAGAAGCCATCACCGCAGCGCGCCACGTTGCACGTCGTGGGGCACGAATCCGAGTCGTCAGTGTCGCCATCTTCGCAGGTTTCGTGGCCAGCCCAGAGGATGCCGTCTCCGCAGCTGGCGGATACGCAGGTGGTCAGGCAAGCGTCGGTCCCGTCCTGGTTCTGGTCGTCGCACTCTTCGACACCAGCTTGCGTGAACCCGTCGCCGCAGCGCGCGAGCTGACAATTCGAAGGGCATTCGTCCGAGTCGTCGGCGTTCGCGTCGTCACAACCCTCGACCCCCTCCTGCACGAAACCGTCGCCGCACTTGGCGAGAGAGCAAGTCGTGGGACAGTTATCGCCGTCGTCCTGGTTCCCGTCGTCGCATTCCTCGTCGCTCTGCACCGCGCCGTCACCGCAGTTCGGCGGTTGGCACCTTCCACCGACGCACCGGCCCTCGCATTCCAACCTTTCGGTGGTCACCAGATCCGGACCGCACGTTGCTTGAACATCGCCTTCGCAGATCGTCTGACCGGGCGCCAGCCGTTCGCATCCCGGTGCGATCGGTGCGCACTGGACGGTACGAGAATCACAAAGGGTTCGCCGGGGGCAGTCTTCTGCCACTGCCCACGCCCCCTCCACGCACTCCAGGATCGTGTGGCCGGCTGGCTCGTTGCAGCGGGTCTCGCCATCCTCCGTGCACGGAGTGCCGACAACAGGATCCGAGCTGGTCGGAGGCGCGCCGTCAGCGCCTCCAACCTCCCCACCGGCACCGGCGTCCTGTTCTGAGCCGTCGTTGGCCCCCCCGACGACGCCCAGCGTTCCTCCGAAGTGCGGAAGAACGCCCGTTCCAACCCCACCTGCGCCTGAGTCCGTGGGTTCTCCAGAAACAGGACAGGTGCGCAGCTCCGCACAGGACGGCTCCGGCACGCACGCAACTGCCGCGACCAGGCCGCCAGCGAGCATCAGACCAGCGGCCCAAGCGCCGTTTCGACCATACCCATGTTCCAAAATAGCCTCCGCGTAGCCAGTGTCCGAGCCCTCTCGGTCCGACGTGGGTACGGGTTGCTAGCTAAATCGTTCCCACCGCAGAGGCAACGCTCAATAACAAAGCCCTGTCGACAGGGCATCGACAGGGCTTTGTTGTGCGGAAGGCTGATCAGACCTTCGGATCGAGCAGGATCTGCATCTGGGCGATGACGATGTTGTTCTGTAACGATGCCTTGGCGCGCAGGCCGCTGTTTCCGTTTTCGTCGGCTTTGATGGCGCCCTCATATGCCGAAATCTTGGTGCGCCGCAGATAAGGTTCGGCGCTCTTGTGCACCATGTCGGTGAAAGCCGGGTCGAAGTAGAACTGCGTCGTGAATAGGTGTTCGGCGCCGCTGTACATCGTCCGACCCTTGGACGTTGAACCCTTCTTCAACGCTACGAAATGGATGTGCAGGTCGCGGCCATTGTACCAACCGGGAAAATAGCTACGGAACGAGACCACGCCGTCCTCGCCAGTAATTTGTATGCCGCGACAGAATCGATCGTCGTTGTCGAGGTCGTTCTGGTTGGGCTTGTTCATGTAGGGCATATCTGGAGTTTGATCCCCAGGCATGCCGAACCCGCTGTAGAAGCCCTGCGCATCGGTGTGCCAGATGTAGATCTCGGCATCCTTCACCGGGGTGCCGTTGCAGTCGGTGCTCTTGGAGCTGAGGATGCGCAGGTGGAGGTGCATCTCGATGCCCTTCTCTGCGTCCGGGTTGTACTGACCGCGGATGTCCTGGCGGATCATGCTGATGTCCGTGCTCTTCTCTCCTTCGTGGATGAAGAACGGACCCTGACCTGCGGCGTCGGTCTTGCTCGCGGTGCACATCGGGACGTCTTCCCACGCCGGGGGGACGAGAGCGCCGCTGCCACCGCCGCCGCTTCCGCCGCCCGCTGGCGTGCCGCCGCTCGCGCCACCACTTCCACCCCCTGCGCCGCCC
>JALYWZ010000032.1 GCA_030852505.1 Myxococcota bacterium
CAGCGGCTGCGGCTTCGTCGGCCTTGCGCTTGGCTTCAGCGGCAGCGGCTTCGTCGGCCTTACGTTTGGCTTCAGCGGCCGCAGCTTCGTCGGCTTTGCGCTTGGCTTCTTCCGCCCTGCGGCGGGCCTCAGCGGCGGCTTCGTCGGCTTTGCGCCGGGCTTCTGCGACGAGGCGCTTGGCTTCGGCGGCTGCGGCTTCGTCGGCTTTGCGTTTGGCTTCGGCGGCGGCGGCTTCGTCGGCTTTGCGCTTGGCTTCGCGCTCCGCCTCCGCTTTCTTCTCGGATTCGGCAGCAGCGGACTCGTCGGCGAGCGACCGATCGATCCGCTCCGCCAGAGACAGCTTCGGCGCCACGCTCGGGGTCGCCGCGAGCACGCCCTCGGGCAGCTCGAAGCCGGGCAGCGAGAACTCGTAGGTGCCCTCCTCCGACTCGAGCATGCCGGCCAGGGCCTCGTTGCCCGCGGAAGCGGCGTCTGCCGACAGCAGCTCTCCAACCCGGTAAGTGACGCGCACCGTGCGATCTTTGCCGCGGAGCTCGAGCGTGCAGGTCAGCGCGTTCGACTCGCAGTAGCGCATCAGGACGACCGGACGAAACTCGGCGAAGCTCCCGGACGTGGGCATCGGCTTCTTGAAGCCACCCGTGATGTACGGCAGCCGCAGCTCGGCTAGGAAGGCCGGCTGCGTGGCGCGCAGCAAACGCTCGAGCGCTTCCCCTCCCTTGCTCGAACCGAACCGCGCATCCTCCAGGATTCCGGCCAAGAACCAGAACTCACCATTGGCCTCGTGCGAGGTAACCCGGAGTAGTCCGGTGAACCGTTGTTCGACGATGCGATCGAGGACGCGCTTTGCGGGGGGCGTCGAGGGATCCTGCGTGGGCATGGGCTATCCGTCTTCTAAGCCTGCAGACCCCCCGGCGTCGAGCGCTTCGCGCTCTGTCTCAGGGGCGACACGCGCCGCCCCTCCCCGCCGAAGTGAATTCGTCGGGGCCCCTCCCCACGCGCTCACTTTTCCGTCCGAGTCTTCCGCCAGTCTCGGCAGATTCCTATCCCTTGGTCGCTCTAGCGCTCGCTCGGAGCCCCGAGCACGAACTCGCGCCGGAAGCCGCGGCCGACGTTCTCGACGGCGACGCGCACCCGCCCGTCCCGCTCGTAGGCGTAGCGCTCCACGACGTGCTCCGACCCCTCGGGCAGCCGGCGGAGCTCGGCGATTTCGGCCAGATCCCGGCGCTGATCGAGCTCCGGCACGTACGGGATGTAGAAATCGCCCCAGGGAGTCAGATCCCCCGACGGCTTGCCCCCGTCGCCGAGCTCGCTGCACTCGAGGAAGCGTAGATGGCCGACCGCGTGCACCGGCGAGTAGCGGCGCTCGACGGCGTGCTCGCCGCTCTCCGAAAAAGCGCCCTTGACGAAGATCGGATCGAAGACCTTGTCCCGGCCACCGTCGCCCTCGCGCCACACGCCGAAGTAGCGCGTCACGGCCTCCCGCACGTAGACGTCGGCTTCGGGGTCGGCGGCGATCGCCAGGCCGATGGCCGTGGCTGCGTGCGGCTCGGGCGCGAGCTGCACCTTGCGACCGTAGCGTTCGCGCAGCCGCTTGCCGACCAGCGGGAACGCCGTCGCGCCCCCCACCAGGTACACCGCGCCGAGCTCGCGCGGGTTCGAAGGGTCGATGCCGTGCGCCGACAACATCGACAGCACGCGGTCGAGCAGGTCGAGCGTGCGCGTCACGAGCGGGTCGACCTTCTGGTAAAGCGTGGCGACGTCGAGCGTCACCGCTTCCGCCCCCTCCATCGCCGAGCCGAGCTCCACGAGCAGCCGCCGGCTCGACGGGCCGAGCGACTCCTTCGCCAGCCGGCAGACCTCGAGCGCGCGCGCCTCGGCCACCGAATCCAGGTCATTTCGCAGGAAACCGGCCGCGTCGAGCGCCATCTCGAGGATCGCTTCGTCGATGTCGTCGCCGCCGAGCTCCGAGATGCCCTCGGTCGCGATCAGATCGTAGCGCCGGCCGCTGAGCGAGACGGCCGAGGTGTCGAAGGTGCCGCCGCCGAGGTCATACACCACGACGTAGCGCTTCGGGCTGCGGCGCGAGAGCACGCCGAGGCTGCGGTGCGCGTACTCGATCGCGGCCGCGGTCGGCTCGTTCAACATGCCGAGCACGCCGAAGCCCGCGCGCCGGAAGGCCTCGATCGTCAAGTAGCGCTGGCGCGTGCTGGCGTTGGCGGGCACGGCGATCATCGCCTCGAGCGGCTCACCGTGCGGGATGTCGAGGTTGCTCCTGTCGTAGAGCATCTCTTTCAAGCGCAGCAGATACTGGGCGGTGAGCTCGAGCGCCGTGGGCGAGCCGTCGATCGCGGACACGCCCTCGTCCGGCAGCAGCGTGCTCACCACGCGCTTGATCGAGCGCAGCGCGGACGGCGCCGGCCCCGCGAGCCGCTCCACCGCGTCCCAGCCCAGGCTCAAGCTGGAGCTCGACCCCGCAGCGATCCCGGGGATGAACGGCGAGAACCCGTGGCCGTTCTCGAACGCCGCGACCGGATACCGCCCGTCGGTAGCCGCCGCCACGACCGTATGCGTGGTTCCAAAATCGATCCCAAGCCGCATGCGTGGCCGCCATTCTACGGCCGATCCCCCCAAACTTGAAGCTCGGTCTTACCCCGCTTTCTTCTCGAAGTACTGGATGTCGATGAACACGGCTGCCGTCAGCACCAGCGCCCGCTCGTCGGGCCGCAAATCCGGCGCCTGAAACAAGACCCGGAAGCGGTCGGCGTCGGTGAACGCTTCACTCAACAACCCCGCCCACTTCTTCTCGACGCGCGCCACTTCTGCCTCGTTGCGCAAGAACGCGAAGGTCCACGGGCGGTAAAAGGGCGACGATACGCGCAGCAGCACCTGCCCGGAGGCGTCTTCCACGTCGAACCGCTTCGAGAAAATCGCGAAACGCTGCTGAATTGCCCCAATCGGCCGGCCATCGGCGAACGACACCTCGAGCCGCTGGAAGAACCAACGAAACGGATGCACCGCTCGCAGCACGAGCGCGCGTGCCGTGTCGAAAAAGTGGATCTCGAACGTGCGAAAGTGTCCGAGGAACGAGCGCGCCAAGAACGCGAGCCCGCCCTTGCCTTGCTCGGCGGCGAACAGCAGCTCTTGTCCGTCGAGCTGGATCGAATACTTGTTGCGGGTCTCGAACCCGAACAGCTCGGCGATTTCCTTGCGCTGAACGACGTGGATTTCGGGAGCGCGTTGCAGCGCGGCGAGGGCGTAAGACATCAGCGTCGCCCCTTGAACTCCATCATGTTCTGCACGACCCCTTCGCTCGCCTCGGCGATCTCTCCTTCTTCGCGGGCGCGGTCGGCGCAGTCCTCACACAGCTTCTTGGCTTTGCCCTGGACCTTCACGGCCACGAGCGCGTCGACCTCTTCTCCGCAACCTTTGCAAGTTGGCATGGCGCGGCATTCTAGCCGATTCAGGCGCCTGGTTCAGCCCCGGACCCGCTGCATGAACCACCACTGGTGGCCCTCCAGATCTTCGGTGCGATACGTGCGATCCGCCCAGTACTCCGGCCCGTGGTCGGTCGTCGTCGGCGGCTCCAGGATCCGCGCGCCGGCCGCCTTGGCGAGCTCGTGGTGCCGGTCCACGTCGTCGACGAACACACACAGGGATTGCGTGTTGTACCCGTTCAACGAACGCGGGCTCTTCGACGGCAGCGGCGCGGGCCGCGTCGACCTGCCGCCCGCGTGCCCGACCATGATCAGCCCCTCCCCGAACGTGAGCTCGGAGTGCTCGATGCGTCCGCTTTCGCCCTCCACCTTGAGCCGCACCTCGAACCCGAACACGCGGCACAGCCAATCGATCGCGGCCTTCGGATCGTCGTAAAAAATCGCGGTCGAGATCCGCGGCCAGTCCTTGGGTGTGGGCTTGTCGTGATGCATGAAACCTCCGGGGCGCGAGTGTCGCCTCCACACTACGCGCGCGCAACTCTTCGTGTCAGGGGGCTTTTGCCGCAAGAGCTGGATGCGACTCGACGGATTGAGGACAAGCTCGTGCCCAGACGCTCACGCGCGTACTGCGCCGCAGTCGCATAACCGAGCTGCCGCCAGCCGTCGGCGGCAAAGAGTGCGTCGAGCGAGCGCAGCGACGTCGCGCCCGAGCCGAATGCTCCCGCGACCGGCGAGCGGAAGCAACCAACCCCCTTGGCTACGAGAGCCGAGTCAGCGCCGCCCCTCGATGCGGGCCTGACGCCGTGCGATCGGATCCTCGACGGGCGGGTCCGCTTTCCACCAGAAATTGAGGTTGGCGTTGAAGTCGCCGAGGTGCTCGAAGGTGTGGAGCCAGTGGACCGGGATGAACAAGACGTCGCCGGCTTCGAGCTCGGCGCTCCACGGGTGCGCCTTGGAGAGTTGGGCCGCTTGCTCGGCCGTGAGTGCCTCGATGTCGAGCGGGCTGTAGTTGTAGGCGGCGCTCGGTGAAGCGTCGAACAGCGGGATGTGCTCGAGATCGGTCGGGGGGAACAGCAGCGCGCGCTTGCTGCCCTGGACCTGGGCGTTGATGTTGTGACAACCGTTGTCGTCGTAGTGGAGCCAGGTGCGCACGCCCTTGCCGCTGAACCAGGCCCAGACGGTGTAGAGATCCTGCTCGGGAATGCATTCCGGCAGGGTGATGTCCTCGAGCAGCGGGAGCAGCGCTGGATTGGTCTCGATCTGGCCGTTGCGGCGGCGCCAGACGAATTGCTCGTCGCCCATGAACAGCAGATTCGCGCGCTCGCTGCTGGGGCCGTGTCGCACGCTGTGCAGAAAGTCGCGGAACAACAGCGGCCTAACCGCGAACATCTCCGCCTTGGAGCCCGCGAGGAAGTTCGGGTGCTGGTGCGTGCGCGAGTACTTGAAGCGGAGCTCGATCGGGCCGAGGCGCTTTTCGAGACCTTCTGGCGTCCAGGCGGTCACTGCGTGCCAATCGCGGATCACGCCGCGCAACACGAGCGGCTCACCGAGCGGGACGATGCGCGATCGAAAGTCCTTCGGGCAGACGCCTTCGACGATGGGCACTCGTCGAGAGGAATCGAGGTGCATGCGTTTTTCGGTAACCCGGTGAACGCGGCCGAGCAAGCACCGTGATAACGTGTTTCGAATGCGTTCGCGCACGACGAGCTGGTGCCGCGTTCTAATAGTTGGGACTGCGATGGGATGCGCTTCGCCGCGCTCTGCGACGCACACGCGCGCCGACGTAGCGATGAGCGTACCGTCGTCTCCTCAATTGCTCCCGGTTCGATCGCTGCCTCGCGCAGCCGAAGTATGGGAACACCACTTCGCCCAGTCTCTGGGGATCGACGCGCCGTTCGCGCGGATCGAACTGTTCGTGTCAGACGGCACCCCGCATCCTCGCCTGCGCCTACTCCTCATACAGCGCCCGGCTGAAGGCGGACCCGGAGCGCGGACCGAGCTCACCGACGGCGAGCTGTGTTTCGAGCGCTTGGACGGTCCGACGACGACCTTCCACGTGCAGGCCGAGACCTCGGCCGGTCCGCTCGACTGGCGCTTCGAGTGGCCAGCGCGGACCGATGCGGCGTCCGAGCCTGTGCAGGAACCACGGACGTTACTAGTGATGATCGGGCTTTACGCAGAGCCCTCGAAGCCGATTGCGGTCGGCCCGGCCGCTCGGTAGCGTGGCCGGTTCGGAGGTTCGCGTGCTTGGCTTTTTCATCGGTGTCCCAATTGCTGCCCTGATTTGGTTCTTCCTACGCTACGGCGTGGGAGGCTTCTACGTGATCAGCCCCAACGAGCGGGCGGTCTTGACGACGTTCGGGCGCGCGCAGCGGGTCGGGCAATCGACCACGCTCGAAGATCCGGTGTCGCAGGCGCTCGATTACGACGATCGCGATCGCTACGCATACCCCCAGGTGCGGGTGGTGGGGCCGGGTTTCTACTGGAAGCTGCCGTGGCAGAGCGTTTACAAAGTCTCGGTCGCGACGCAGACGGTGTCGATCGCGCTCGATCCCGAGGTGCCGAGCGCGAACCACAACGGCATGATGCTGGAAGCGGTCACCAAGGATCAGCTCAACATCGGGCTCACCGGGCAGCTGCGCTTCACCGTCTCGGAGCGCAACCTGTACGCATACCTGTTCGGCGTGAAGAACCCGGTGGCGCACGTGATGGGCTACTTCATCTCGATCCTGCGCGACCGGATCGCCAACTTCGAGGCCCCGAACCAGCCGGCGGTGGCGCTCAAGGAGGGTGAAAAGCCGGACATGATCGCGGCCCAGGCGATCTCGATCAACGATCTGCGCAAGCACCTCCGGAACCTGAACGAGCGCATGAACGTGGAGTGCGCTTCGGCTGCGGCGCGCTACGGCATCGCGCTCGACGCGGCGTTGATCACCGGCATCGACTCGCCCGCCGACGTGGAGTCCGCGCTGGCGGCGATCAACACCGCGCACAACTCGGTGTCGAGCGAGGTGAGCCTCGCGCAGGCCTCCGCCGATCAGAAGATCGTGCAGTCGAAGCGCGCGGTCGAGATCGAGACGTTGAACGCGCAGGCCGAGGTCGAGCCGCTGACGGCGCTCGCCGAGCAGCTCTGGGCGCTCAATCAGACCGGCAACGGTGTGGTGGCGGCCTACGTGCGCAATGCCAAGCTGGCGCTGTTTCGGAAAGCGCGGCAGGTCGTCATGGCGCGGGAGGGCGTGTGATGGAGGAGCTCTTCGCAACCATCCTGTTCTCGGTGCCGGCGTTCTTCATCGGCGTGCCGATCCTGCTCTGGTTGGCGCGGGTGTTCTGCTTCTACGTGATCGTCGTCGAACGCCAGGCCGTGGTCTTCGAGCTGTTCGGCAAGGTGCGCGGCGTGATCACGCAGCCGGGCTTGCACTCGCCCTGGGCGTACATGGGGCCGTTCGCGATGTTGGTGCCGCTGTTCGGCAAGCGCCGCTTCGTCGATTTGCGGCTGGCGCAGACCTACCTGCGCAGCCAACCCGTGAACTCCGAGGAAGGCGCGCCGATGGGCATCGGCGTCTGGTACGAGATGCAGGTCAGCGATCCGCTGGCGTACGTCTACAAGAACATGGACCCGCAGGGCTCGCTGCTCGCGAACGTCTCGAACGCGACGGTGCGTTGCCTCAGCAACATGAAGCTCGAGCGGATGCTCGAAGACCGCCACTCGATGAGCCGCACGGTCCGCGGCGAGGTCTCCCCGCAGTCGCAAGAGTGGGGCTACGTGCTCGGCAGCGTCTACGTGCGTAAGGTGCATTTCCGCGATCCGGGCATGGTCCGGCAGATCGAGCAGAAGGTCGTGAACCGGCTGCGCCAGGTCACTGCTGCGATTCAACAGGACGGCAACAACCGCGTCAGCGTGATCCACTCCACCGCCGAGCGCGAAGCCGCCATCGAGTTCGCGCGCGCCGCCGCCACGCGCCCGCGCATCGTCGGCGAAGCGATCGCGCGCATCGCCAAGTACCCCGAAATCTGCAACGCGCTGTTCGAGCTGCTCGAGACTCAACAATTGGTCTCGTCCGAGCCGATGTCGGTGACCTTCATCCCCAAGAACGCACAAATCCTGGGAGAGCTGATGGCCGCGAGCCCGCGGGCCACGCGCTGAACGAGCTCGAAACGAGCTGCCGACGAGCCCGGGAGAAGACGAAGACGCGGTAGACGCGGCCGCGATACGCGGCGTGGGCACTGCCGATGGCCGGCGCCCACGCCGCGAGAGCGGCTTCGATGAGCGAGTCGTCGTCGATGACCGCGGCGCGGGTCAGGCGCGCTCGTTCAACCAGCGCACGATGTCCGCCATCGGCACTTCCTTACCGAGATCGCTCAGCAGGTCGTGGACGTAGCCGTCGTAGAGCTTCAGCGTCTTGTCCTTCGAGCCCGCGTGGTCGTAGAAGAACTGACTGCCCTCGGGCTTCGTGACCTTGTCCGCCGTGCCGTGCAGGATCAGGACCGGCAAGCTGATCTGCGAGAACTCGCGCTCGAGCCGGTCGTCGGCTCTGGCCAACTCGGCGACGGTGCGAGTCGGTTGGACCTCGTGCATGACCTGGGGGTCGTTGTTCAGCGCCTCCACCACCTGCGGGTCGCGCGAGAAAGCAGGGGCTCGCATTCTGCTCGACCAGACGGCAGAGCCGGTCGAGCACCTGCGACAGTGGAGAACCGCGGGCCAGCATCTCGAGCAGGCGCTTTTCGCCGGCGAGCAGCGCTTCGGCGCGCTTGCGATCGTCGATGTCCGTGACCTGTCCGTACCACTTCACGAGCTCCCCGCGGGCGTCACACAGCGGGATCGCGCGGAACAAGAACCAGCGGTAGCTCCCGTCCTGGGCTCGCAGGCGCGATTCGGTTTCCCCGGGCTCTCCGGCCGCGAGCAGCGAGCGCCAGTAGGCTCGGAGCGGCGGGAGATCGTCCGGGTGAACGGCTGCTTCCCAGCCGTTGCCGCAAGCCTGTTCGAGGCTCAGCCCGGTGTACTCGCACCAGCGCTGGTTCAAGAAGTCGAGGTCTCCGTCGGGACGCGCGCTCCAAACCAGGCCCGGGATGGTATCGACGGCGAGCCGCAGCTCGTCGCGAACGGCGGCAGCGCGTTCCAGCTCGGCGTCCCGCAGCGACTGCGTGACGTCGCGGTAAACCCAGAGGTGACCGCGCCCGACGGCGTCGACCGCGATCGGTACGTAGTCGCGCTCGAGCACGCGTCCGTCGCGCATCACGACCCGGTCTCCGGCGTGGCCGAGCGCCCGGCGAGCACCTGCTCGATGCGCGCGATGAATCCGTCGACGTCGTCGAGCAGCGGCCCGAGATCGCGCGCCGCCGCCTCGCAGTCGGCGCCGATCAGCTGTTCCGGGCCGACCGGCAGCGCGAAGAGCGCGCAGAACGCGCGATTCACGAGAGAAACTCGGCGACGCTCGTCCTCGACCATCACGCCGAAGCCGAGGTTTGCCACCAGGGCGCGGAACCGCTCCGCTTCGACACGGGGGTCGGGCGTGTGACTCGGGGCCTCGGCTCGCGACATGCGCTCGGCCATCGTTGGTGAGAACCACCCGTTCCGGCAAGCGTTGCGACGCCGTCCCCTACCAAAGGAGGGTGGAGCGGGAGCTCCGGGGCGCCTACCCTCTGGCCGGAGATGCGTGTGTTCGTGGTCGATGACGACGATTCGGTCCGCGAATCACTGGCGCGGCTGTTGCGATCCGAGTCGCTCGAGGTCGAGTGCTTCGCTTCGGCCGGTGAGTTTCTCGAGACGTTCGCAGAGGTGCAGGCCCCGAGCTGTCTGGTGCTCGACATGTTTCTGCCGGATTTCAACGGCCTCGCTCTGCAGGAGAAGCTGCGGACGCTCGAGCACGCGCCGGCGATCGTGTTCCTCACGGGCCGCGGTGACATCCCGATGTCGGTCAAGGCGATGAAGGACGGCGCGGTCGAGTTCTTGACCAAGCCGTTCCAGCCGAGCGAGCTGGTCGCCGCCGTGAAGGGCGCGATCGCGCGCGAACGCGCCCTGTTTCGCGAACGAGAGTCGCTCGCCGAGCTCCAGCGGCGTCATCGTTCGCTGACCGCGCGCGAGCAGGCGGTGATGCAGGGGGTGCTCGCGGGGCTCTTGAACAAGCAGATCGCCGCGGGCTTCGGGACCAGCGAGCTGACGGTGAAGGAGCAGCGCGCCCAGGTCATGCGCAAGATGTCGGCGAGCTCGCTGGCGGAGCTGATCCGGATGGGGGTGCGGCTCGGGATTGCGGGCTCGGATGAGTGAGCCCCGCGTTCGCGTCGCGGTGATCGACGACGACGCCTCGGTGCGCCGCTCGGTGGGGAATCTGCTGGGATCCGTCGGTTTCGCCGTCGAGGGTTACGCGTCGGCCGAAGAGTTTCTGGAGCGCGCCCCGACGGGGATTGACTGTCTCGTGCTCGATCTGAAGCTGCCCAAGATGAGCGGCTTCGAGCTGCTCGAGCGACTCCGACAATCGCAGCCAGAGCTCCGAGTCGTGCTGGTCACGGCTCACGGCGGAGAAGAGACGCGACGGCGGGCGCTCGCGCTCGGCGCGGCGACATTTCTTTCGAAGCCGTTCCGCACCGACGAGCTGGTCACGGCAGTGCGCGGTCGATAACGACGCTGGACCCCGCGAAGGGAGGGTAGACGCGCCGGCGGAGTCGCGACAATCCATGAGGCGATGATCGGGGAGAGCGCTGCGTGGCGCAAAGTGCGAAGCCAGATCGAACGCGTCGGACCGACGGCCGCCACGGTGTTGATCCAGGGCGAGACCGGCACGGGGAAGGAGCTGATCGCGCGCGCCCTGCACGCGCACGGCCCGCGCCGCAGCGCCCCGCTGGTTCGCCTGAACGTCGCGGCGATCCCCGCGAACCTGCTCGAGAGCGAGCTGTTCGGTCACGAGCGAGGCGCGTTCACCGGTGCGCTCGCGCGGCGGCGCGGTCGATTCGAGGAGGCGGGCGGCGGCAGCCTGTTCCTCGATGAAATCGGCGAGCTCGACCTCGAGCTTCAGCCGAAGCTACTGCGCGTGCTCGAGGAGCGCGAGTACCAGCGCCTCGGTGGCTCACAGACCCTGCGCTGCGACGTGCGGCTGCTCGTCGCGACCAACCGCGATCTGCGCGCGCGGGTGAGTGCTGGCCGCTTCCGCTCGGATCTTTACTACCGGCTCGACGTGGTGCCGATCCACGCGCCGCCGCTCCGCGAACGGCGCGACGACATTCCGCTGCTGGCCGCGCATTTTCTGGACGGGCTCGCGCGCGAGCTGGGCCGCCGGCCCCCGCGGCTGTCTGCCGCGACGCTCGCCAAGCTGCGGGACTACGACTGGCCGGGCAACGTGCGGGAGCTCCGAAACGTGCTCGAGCGCTCGTTCGTGCTCGCGAATGGCGATCAGCTCGAGGTCGACATCGAGCGCGCACAGCCGAGCCTTGCTTCGGACGAGCTCTCGGCCGTTTCGCGCGCCCACATCCTGCGAGTGCTCGAGGATTGTCGCTGGGTGATCGCCGGTCCGCGGGGTGCTGCCGCGCGTCTCGGCATCAAGCGCACGACCCTGAACGCGCGCTTGAAGAAGCTCGGAATCGCGCGCCAGCCGCGGGAAGCGGCAGAGTAACTGCGCCTGGCTAGCGCCCGCGCTCGCCGCCCCAGAGCAACACGTGCAGGCGCGGTGAGAAGCGCACGCCGAGGCCCTGCGCCATCGCCGCCACCAGCGGGGCCCGCTCCGCGTGCAGTGACGGAGAGGGCGCTTCGGGCATGAGGCACACGCGCGAGCGCGGCCACGCGAGCTCATCGATCAAGGACACGGCTTCCTGACGATCGGCGTCCGAGCGGACCACGAGCTTCAAGTACGCGCGCTCGGTGGCGAGCAGGGTGCGCAGGGCTTCGAGCTTGCGGCGGCGGTGCAGGGGCTCGCCGGAGTTCTCGAGCTTCGGCGAGACGTTCCACTGATCCACGCGGCGCAGCAGGGCAGAGCTCGGAGACAGCGTGCCGTTGGTCTCGATCTCGACCACGATTTCGGCTGGCAGCTGCGAGAACAGGGCTTCGAGGGCCTCGCTTTGCACGAGGGGTTCGCCGCCCGTCACGATCACGCGCCGCGCGCTCGAAGCGAGGATCCGCGACACGACCTCGGCGATGGCGAGCTCGCGCACTTCGGTATCGTAGTCGTAGCGCGCGAAGTCCCAGGTGTAGCGGGTGTCGCACCACTCGCAGCGCAGGTTGCAGAGCGCGAGGCGCACGAACAGCGCCGGCTCGCCGAGGCTCGGGCCCTCACCCTGAAGGCTCTCGAAGATCTCGGAGATTTTGA
This sequence comes from Myxococcota bacterium, assembly GCA_030852505.1. Lineage (GTDB taxonomy): Bacteria > Myxococcota_A > Polyangia > Polyangiales > Polyangiaceae > PMG-095. The sequence goes on from JALYWZ010000032.1 coordinate 11,729, forward strand.
TCGTGTCCGCGCCGGAATCCACGCGCGGACCGTAGCACCCGGGCGCGCGGCGGCGATTCCGTGCTACGCAGGCGGCCTCATGCCGACCGACAAGCGTGGCGGGCGCGACCCGCGAGCTCTCCGCCCCGTCGAGATGGACATCGGTTTTCACCGCCTTTCAGAGGGTTCGGTGCTGTACCGCGCGGGCGGCACGGTGGTGCTGTGCACCGCGTCGATCGACGAGACGGTGCCGGAGTTCATGAAGGGCCGCGGTACGGGCTGGGTGACGGCCGAGTACCAGATGCACCCGCGCGCCAACCCCAAGCGCCGCGAGAACCGTGACGGACGCGATCGCCCGCTGAGCGGCCGCTCCCGCGAGATCCAGCGCTTGATCGGTCGGGCTCTGCGCGCGGCCGTCGATCTCGAGGCGCTCGGCGAGCGCACGATCGCGCTCGACTGCGACGTGCTCGAAGCAGACGGCGGGACGCGCACGGCCGCGGTCACGGGCTCGTGGGTGGCGCTCGCCGCGGCGATCTCGCAGCTGAAGACGCGCGGGCTGTTCAAGCGCCCGCCGCTCCGCGATCAGGTAGCAGCCGTGAGCGTCGGACACGTCGACGGCCAGTACGCGCTCGACCTCTGCTACCTGGAGGACAGCAGCGCGCGCGTCGACCTCAACGTCGTGGCCACCGCCACAGGCGCGATCGTCGAGGTCCAGGGCACCGCCGAGGGCGAAGCCGTCCCGCGCACCGACATCGATCGCATGATCGACCTCGCCCTCGAGGGCATTCAAACGCTCACGGAGATGCAAGTACGCGCGCTCGGCATCGCCCGCGTTTCGCTCGACGGCATCCTCAAGCCGCGCAGCTGATGCTCGGTCACTCGCTCGACGACAGACCGATCGGATAGCGGAGCGCGTCGCCGTTCACGTCGATGTCGACGAAGAAGATGTCCTCAGGGGCTTCCGCGGATTGCGGGGTGTAGCTGAAGCGCAGGGACGCGCTGCGGCCGGGCTCGATGGTGACCGGCAGCGCGGTGGTCGGCGCGAAATCAGGCAGGCCGAGACGGAAGCGCGGAGCCTGGACGACGGCGGGCGCGTCGCACTGGTTGTCGATGAAGAGCGACTCGGCGGTGCTGCCGTCGAACTCGACGACGTAGCCGGGCGTGAGCGCGATGCAGTCGTGGCGCGGAGCGGGCGCGAGCTCTTGGCTGTTGGCGATGCGATCGACGGGCTCGGAGCGGAATTCGCCGCGGAAGGCCTCGAAGCGGAGCTCGTCCCCGGGCGAGACACTGACCATGATCGAGAAGCGGCCGTCGTCGGTGACGGTGGTCGTGACGGGCTCGTCCGTGGTGTCGAGGTTCGTGACGCGCAGCGTGGAGCCGGGTGACGCGCTGGCGAGGTCGCCGATGAGCTCGACGTCGGCCGGCAGCGAAGCGGGTGCGAGCGCAGGGCCGTAGCCGATGCGCGAGCCGTCGATCGCCGGCGGTTCGGGCAGAGGAGACGCGCCCCGCGGGCCTTCGCAGGCGAGCGAAAGGAGGCCGAATAACAGCAGCAGCTTCGAGAGGCGCAACACGGGAGGCAGGATGACACGAAGTCGGGGTGCGCGGGGCCGGGTGGGTGGAGAGAGGGAGGAGGGACCCCGCGCACCCCTAAGTCAAGACAAGGAGTGACGCTTCAGGACTTGCAGTCGGGGTCCTGCGAGCGGCACGGGTCGTCGTCCTTGCGCGAGCAGACTCCATCGGAGCGCTCGATGTACGCGGCGCACGCGACCGGTTCGTCGATCGGGGCGCACTGATCCTTCGCAACGCACTCGCCGTAACACGAGTCCACGACCGTCGGGACGGTGCCTTCGGGACAGACCACGGGTGCGAAGGTCTGACAGGTGATCTTGCGAACGTCGCAGTCGTGCAGCTTCGGCGGTGGAGTCGGATTGCACGGCGGAGCGAAGCACGTGGGAGGCACGCTCGACTCGCCGCCGGTCCCGGCACCCGGATCGCTCGGAGCCGGAGCGGGGCTTCCCGTCGAGGAGGGCGCCGCAGGGGGAGCGGCGGGCGGCGGGTCCATCGGCACCGGGGTGGGGCCCAAGTCCTTCGGTGCGTCCGCCAGGCCGGGCTCGCCCGCGAGCTCGTTGGTGGTGGGCGCGGGGCCTTCCGAATCGGCGCTCCCGCAAGCGGTAGCCAGGAGCAGGAAAGAAGTGATCCAGATCGCTCGCATCAGTCAGAACCTCCATCAAGCGCCGGCACTGCACGGCGGATGCCAACACCATCAATGCAATAAAATCGAGGGCTTGCGTCCAGGACGGTGTGTTCTAAGTTGTTCCAAGATGACCCGACAACCGCCAAGCGGTACAGTGGCACGTGGCACTGCAGGCCGGTGATGCGCTCGCGGGACGGTACCGGTTGCTCGGGCCGCTCGGGGCCGGCGGCATGGCGAGCGTGTGGCTCGCGGATGATCTGCCCGCGCGCAAGCGGCGCGTGGTGAAGGTGCTGCGGCTCGACGCGCCGGAGTTGGTCGAGGCTTTCCGCGACGAGTTCGCGCTGCTCTCCGGGCTCACGCACCCGTGCCTGACGCGCGTGCACGACTACGGCTCGAGCTGGGTGCGCGGCGAGCTGGTGCATTACTACGCGGC
>JALYWZ010000968.1 GCA_030852505.1 Myxococcota bacterium
GGCTCCACCAGCCGACGAGCGCGAGCGTTGCGGTGAGGACGGACGTGCTCACGAGGTGCAGCGGCATCACCACGGCGCGGCCGACGGAGCGGTTCGAGCCGACGAGCTCGAACAGCACGAGCCCCGCGCCCAGCAACGCTTCGACGACCATCATCGCTGCCGCCCAGAACGCAGCGCGTCGTACGCGGTGTCCCGCTTCGAAACATCGAAACGCGGCCACCGTCAGCCCGAACACAGCGAGCATCGCGAGTCCCGAGCTGGTCCGGTGCGTGAGCTCGATCAGTGTTTCGACGCTCTGCGGCAGATGCACGATTTCGCCGTGACAGGTCGGCCAGTGCTGTCCGCAGCCCGCTCCGGAACCCGTAATCCGAACGATCGCACCGAAAAGCACGACTCCGAGCGTCGCGCACAGCACGCCGAAAGCCCAGCGCGACAAGCTCGTCGCCCGCCCGCGCGGAGCGCCGGGACTCGTCGGCTCGGCGTGCAGTGTTTTCACGCCAAACACGACCGGCTGGCGTGCATCGGCGCTCGAGTCCGCCACGGGGCGAGGTTTGACACGGGCCAGGGACACGGGCCAGCGAGGATGTCGATCTCGTCGCTGGCGAGGTTGCATCCATTCGGGAAGATCACTACCTTTGCCCCCCATGTCCGACAGCTTCTTCCAGCGCATCGACAAGATCCGGTACGAGGGTCCGCAGTCCGAAAATCCCCTGGCGTTCCGCTACTACGACAAGGACCGCATGGTCCTCGGGAAGAAGCTGGCCGACCACCTGCGCGTCGCGGTCTGTTACTGGCACACCTTCGCGTGGCCGGGCAGCGACATCTTCGGCCAGGGCACGTTCGACCGCCCGTGGTTCAAGATTTCGAACCCGATCGAGGCTGCGGAGCTGAAGCTGAAGGTGGCCTTCGAGTTCTTCGAGAAGCTCGGCTCTCCCTACTTCACCTTCCACGACCGGGACATCGCGCCGGAAGGGGCGACGCTCAAGGAGAGCCACGCGTACCTCGATCGCATCATCGGCCAGGCCGAAGGCGAGATGAAGCGCACGGGTGTGAAGCTGCTCTGGGGCACCGCCAACCTGTTCAGTAACCCCCGCTACATGAGCGGCGCGGCCACGAACCCCGATCCGGAAGTGTTCGCGTACGGCGCGGCCCAGGTCCGGAAGATCCTGGACATCACCCACAAGCTCGGCGGCGAGAACTACGTGCTGTGGGGCGGCCGCGAAGGCTACGAGACGCTGCTCAACACGGACATGAAGCGTGAGGCCGATCAGCTCGGCCGCTTCCTCACCTTGGTCGCCGAGCACAAGCACAAGATCGGCTTCAAGGGCACGCTGCTCCTCGAGCCGAAGCCGAAGGAGCCGACCAAGCACCAGTACGACTACGATACGGCCACGGTCTACGCGTTCCTGCAGCGGTACAAGCTGGACCGGGAGTACGCCGTGAACATCGAGGCGAACCACGCCATCCTGTCGGGCCACACCTTCCAGCACGAGGTCGCGTACGCGATCCAGAACGGCATCTTCGGCAGCATCGACATGAACCGCGGCGACTACCTGCTCGGCTGGGACACCGACCAGTTCCCGAACGACGTGCAGGAGATCGCGCTGGTCATGGCCACCATCCTCAAGGGCGGCGGCTTCACCACCGGCGGCATGAACTTCGACGCCAAGCTGCGCCGCCAGAGCATCGACCCGGAGGATCTGTTCCACGCCCACATCGGCGGCATGGACTGCCTCGCGCGGGGCCTTTTGATCGCCGAGAAGATGATCAGCGACGGCAAGCTCGAAGCCGTGATCAACGAGCGCTACGCCGGCTGGAAGGGCGAGCTCGGACAGAAGATCCTGTCGGGCAAGGCCTCGCTCGCGGAGCTCTCGGATACGGTGCTCGAGAAGGGCATCGAGCCGAAGGCGCGCTCCGGCCGCCAGGAATACCTCGAAAACCTCCTCGCCCGTTACTTCTGAGAGCGAAAGACCGTTGTTCCTTCCGCACCCGCTGGATATCCCGGCGATCCTGCTCGGGATCTTCCTGCTCATGAGGAAGAGCGAGGTGCGGTCGGCCGAGTGTGGCGACGCGAGCGCTCAGAGCGCCTTCGACTATTGGCGCGAGCAGGCGCTCGCCGTCTACACGTTCGGATCGCGCGTGTGCTTCGGCAAGGTCTTCGTCGACCTCGTGATGTCCGTGCTCGTCCACCGCGTGTCGTTGCCGGTGCCGCTGGTTCAGACGGTGGGCGTCGCGCTCGACGTCGGCTGGGTCGGGCTGTTGATCTGGTTCTGGATCCGCACGCGCGCCGTCGGCCGGCTCAAGCTCACGCTGACGAACCCTAGCGCCGCGACCTGATCGCGTCTCGGAGCGCTTCTTCCGGAGTGCGCGGCGCGGCGGAGGGCTCCGCCGCGGGCGCCGCGACGGAAGCGGACGGCGCAGCCGGGGGAGCCACGCTTGGCTTGCGCGGAGCCGCCTTCGCC
>JALYWZ010000969.1 GCA_030852505.1 Myxococcota bacterium
GGGTACGGCTTCACCGCGCCGACGCCCGTGCTGTCGCCGACGCTCTACGTTCATGCGCGGCTCGCGGCCGGCACGCCGCTGCGCGTCGATGCGACGCACCCGGAGCGGGCCGTCTACGTCGCGCAGGGATCGGTCGAAATCGGCGAAGCTCGCTTCGGCGTCGGCACGCTGCTGATCCTCGAGCCCGGCGTGTCGGCGGAGCTCCGCGCCTTCGAGGCATCGCAGGTGATGCTGCTCGGCGGGGCGCCGCTCGGCGAGCGCTTCATCGAGTGGAACTTCGTCTCGAGCTCGCTCGAACGCATCGAGCGCGCCAAGGACGACTGGCGCAATCAGCGCTTTCCGAAGGTTCCGGGCGACGAGCTCGAGTTCATCCCGTTGCCGGGATAACCGAGCTTACTCGGCGGGGCTGCCGTTCTCTTCCGCGGTCCAGCCCGGCGCATGCACGCGCAACAAGCTGTTCTCCGCCGGCACGCCGACGCGCAGCGGGAAGCCGTAATGGCCGGTGCCGCGGTGCACGTACAGCCGATCCACGCCGCGCGCCCAGAAGCCGTGATCCGGATGCTTCCAGAAAAGCCGCAGCAGCGTGTACGGCAGGCCCAGGCTCACGAGGCCGACCTGGCCACCGTGCGTGTGGCCGGACAACACGAGATCGGCGTCGCCTTCGGGCCAGTGCCGGAACACTCCGGGGTCGTGCAACAGCACCAGCCGGAACGCGCCCGGGATGCGCGGGTGCGCCGCCGAGACACGCACCAGGTTCTGGGCGCGCTCGCGAAAGTGGAAGTCCGCACCGACGATCTGGACAGGGCCCGCTGCGGTTTGCACGAGCGTGGAGTCATCGACCAGGAGCTTGGCGCCGATCTTTTCCAGCGCGCTCACGACGATCTCGAGGGCTTCGTGGTCGTGATTGCCGAGGCAGGCGTAGACGCGGCCCGGCAGCTCGGAGAGCGGCTCGAGCGCGCGCGCGAGCAACGTCGGATCCGACATCGACTCCATGGTGAGAAAGTCGCCGGTGAGCACGACCAGATCGGGATCGCGGCGCACGGCGGAGCGCGCGATGCGCTGCAAGCGCTCCACCGACATGAAGGGGCCGAGGTGCGGATCGGTGATCTGAACGATCTTGAGCGGGCGCGCGACGCGTGCGGCGTGCTTCGGCGCTCGCACGATGCCCTGAATGTTCGAGCCGTCGACCACCACGTCGCGCTCCTCTTCGCGCAGAGTGAGAGATTGAAAGACGCCGATCAGTGAGGCGACGAAGGGCAGGTACGGCCAGGGCAGGGGGAAGCCCACGGCCTCGAACAGCGCCCAGGGCAGCGCGAACATCGCGCCGGCACCGAAGAACGCGCCGGGGATGCTGAAGAGCACCCGGTACCAGAGCGGCCGCAGCTGGGGGCGGATCAGCGCGACGGAGTGCACGAACGCCGCGATCTGCAGATAGAAGACCGCCGGCCAGGCCGCCTCGAAGCGCTGGAACAGCGTGGCGATGATGGTGATCTGGAGCCCCAGCGAAATGGCCCGAAAAACCGCGTAAAACCGCGAACGGAGCAGCCACGCGGCGCCCACGACAACTACCCAGCCAACCACCGAGCCGAGCGCGAAGAGGGTCTGAGGGTTCAAGGTCTCCAAGAAGAGAACGGCCGCCGAGCCTCCAGAGTTTCCGGGGAATTTGAAGGCAGTTCCCCGGGGGGCGAGCCCCCGCCGTGGCGGACTTGGCCGCGGTGAGGTTTCCCCTGGTACGATTTGCTGGTCGTGGTGCCTCCGGCGTCGAGCCCCAGCATGCCGCCCGAAGCGGTCGGGACGGGGGCGGATCTGCCCGAGGAGCCGCCCCTGGTTCTCGCGGAAGATCAGCGAGTTCCCCTGAGGCTCACGGCGAGCCGCGGGGTCCTGGGCCTCGAGCTCTACGAGGCGGTGGAGCTAGCCCCGCTCCGGGTGAGCCGGCTGTCGGTGACGTTGCCCGGGTTGAAGTTCCCCGTCGACCTCTCGGGCGGCGTTCCCAAGTTCCGGCACCGGCGCGGTCAGCTCGAGCACGTGCGGCTCGAGCTCGTTCGCGCGGAGCTCGAGCGCTGGGTGGGACGGCACGTCGGGGACGCGCTCGGAAAATTGGCGCGGCCGCCCGCGGTGTGGCCGGTCGCCGGAGGGTTCGGGCTCGGGTTCGTGACCGAGGGCGGAGCGCTGGCCTTCGACGCGCTCTGGGCGCCGACGCACGGCGACGCGCGCTTCGTGATCGATCGCGCCCGAGCGGCGGGGTTCGAGCTTCCGGCGCTCGGGCTCGCGCTTCGCGTCGCCGACTCCGTGCTCGGTAGGATCGGGACGCGCCGCGGTCGCGCCTTCTCGATCTCGGACGTCGGGCAAAGGCTCGGGCGGGCGCTGTTGCCCGCGGTCGGGGCGCGCGCGCCGTCTGCGGGCGAGGTGCGCTTCGGCGCGCTCTCGGTCGGCGAACAATCGTTTGCGGTCGAGCTCGACG
>JALYWZ010000263.1 GCA_030852505.1 Myxococcota bacterium
AATCCGCTCTGACAGGGGCACGGTTGCCCGGAAGCGTCGCGCGGGAGCTCGCTCTCGCAGGCCGCGAGCAGGACGGGCGCGAAGGCAACTGCCGCGAGCGCGCCGTGAAAGTACCATCTTCGAAGCGACGGCCGGCCAGACATGATCGATTGAGCGAAAGCAAGACCTGCGCCCACCCGAGCGCGCCCGGATCCGCGCGAACTCGGGCGGCCGAGCGAGGCAGCACGCCCCGTCGCGGCGCTTCTCACCCTGGTGAGTGTGGCGTGCGCGCCGGGGTCGCTTGTACCAGCCGGCGGTACAACGCCGTGGTCTGCTCGGCGATGCTCGACCAGCTGAACTGCGCCCGAACTCGCTCGCGTCCCTCGCGCCCGAAGCGCGCGGCGAGCGCGGGGTCCTTCACCAAACGGTTCAGCGCGAGCGCGAAATCCCTCGAAAATCGCGCTGGATCGCGGGGTTCTGCGCGCGGCGTACCGTCCGGCTCGAACGGCACCAAGAAGCCCGTTCGTTCCGGAACGACGATCTCGGGAATGCCGCCCACGCTCGAAGCGACGACCGGAGCTCCGCAGGCCATCGCCTCGAGGTTCACGATCCCGAACGGCTCGTAGACCGAGGGGCAAGCGAACGCGCGCGCGTGACTCAGGATTTGAACCAGCTCGGGCCGGGGGAGCATGCTCTCGATCCACACCACGCCGCCTCGCTCGCGCTCGAGCTCGGCCACCAGGCCACGCACCTCTTCGCCGATCTGTTCGGTGTCGGGTTCCCCCGCGCACAACACGAGCTGCACCGACGGCTCGAGCTCACGGGCGGCGCGCAAGAGGTGCACGATACCTTTCTGCCGCGTGATACGCCCCACGAACACCACCAGCGGCCGCGCAGGATCGATGCCGTGCCGGCGCAGCACGTCCGTCCCCGGATCGGGCTGGAACTGCTCGGGATCGATGCCGTTGTAGATCACCTCGACCCGAGCGGGGTCGATGCTCGGGTAGGCGCGCAGGATGTCGCGCTTCATTCCTTCCGAGACGGCCACGACGGCGTCCGCCGCTTCGATCGCGGTTTTTTCGCAGAAGCTCGAAATCGCGTAGCCGCCCGCGAGCTGCTCAGCTTTCCAGGGGCGAAGCGGCTCGAGGCTGTGGGACGTCATCACGTGCGGAATGCCGTAGAGCAGCTTCGCCAGGTGCCCTGCGAAATTCGCGTACCAGGTGTGGGAGTGGACGAGCTGGCGGCCCTGCACCGCCCGGGCGATCAACAGATCCACCGACAGCGAGCGCAACGCGGACAGCTCCGGCTCGGTCCCCGAAAGCTCGGTCCACGGCTGAAAGGCGCCGCGCACTTCGGGCGCCGAGCGTGGGGCTCCGAAGCAGTACACGCCGAGATCGACACGCGACGCGAGCTCGCGCGCGAGGTACTCGACGTGGACGCCGGCGCCGCCGTAGTTCTCGGGTGGATACTCGCGCGAGAGCAGTGCGACGGCGAGCCGCTCGCTCGCCCGGTTCGCGCTCATGCTCATTCAGGAACCTCGGTGCCCTTCCCGAGCACGACCACGCCGCCTTCGGAGATGGTGAAGCCCCGCTGGCGATCGGCGACCGGATCCAGCCCGATCCGCGCGCCGGGCGGGATCTTCACGCCCTTGTCGATGATCGCGCGGCGCACGATCGCTCCGCGGCCGATCTCGACGCCGTGCATGAGCACGCTGTCTTCCACGGTCGAGTAGGAGTGCACGACCACACCCGGCGAGAGGATGCTGCCGCGCACGAGCCCGCCCGAGACGATCACGTTCGGGCTGACCATCGAGTCCACCGCCATGCCGCGGCGTCCGTCTTGATCGAACACGAACTTGGCCGGCGGCTGCGAGGATTGCAGCGAGTGGATCGGCCACTCGGCGTTGTACATGTTGAAGATCGGGTGAACGCTCACGAGGTCCATTTGGGCCTCGTAGTAGCTGTCGAGCGTCCCCACGTCGCGCCAATAACCGGCGTCCCGATCGGTGGCACCGGGCACGAGATTCGTCGCGAAATCGTAGACGGCAGCGCGACCGCTGTTCACCAGCATGGTGATGATGTTGCCGCCCATGTCGTGGGCGCTGTCCTTGTTCTCCGCGTCGGCGTGGACGGCCTCGACCAAGGTTTTGGTCGTGAACACGTAGTTGCCCATCGACGCGAACACGTGCTCCGGATCACCCGGCAAGCCGTTGATCTCTCCGGGCGCGGGCTTCTCGCGGAAGCTCTGGATCCGATCGCCCTCGCCGGGCACCAGCACGCCGAAGCGGTTGGCCTCGGTCAACGGAACCTTGATCGCCGCGACCGTGACGCCGGCGCCCGACTGAATGTGCGCGTCCAGCATCTGCTCCGGATCCATGCGGTAGATGTGGTCCGCTCCGAACACGCAGATGTAATCGGGGTGCTCGTCCGCGATCAGGTTCAGGTTCTGATAGATGGCGTCGGCAGAGCCCTCGAACCAGCGCCGGCCGAGCCGCATCTGCGCCGGCACGCTCATCACGTAGTTGTTGAGTAGCGGCGACATGCGCCACATCTGCGCGATGTGACGATCGAGGCTGTGGCTCTTGTACTGCGTGAGCACCGCGATCCGGAGATAGCGGCCGTTCACCAGGTTCGAGAGCGCGAAATCGACGAGCCGGTAGTGCCCGCCGAACGGCACGGCCGGCTTCGCGCGATCGCGCGTGAGCGGCCAGAGGCGCTTCCCCTCGCCGCCCGCGAGGACCATGCCGAGGACTTGCGGACGCTTCGCCATCGGGCGAAAGCCTGCCCGAGAATCCGAGCCAGGTGAAGAAGAATGACGCGCGGCTTACGCCTCGCGCAGCGCCTCGGCGCCACCGATGATTTCCATCAGCTCGGTGGTGATCGCGGCCTGGCGCGCGCGGTTGTAGTCGAGTGTGAGCTTCGAGATCATTTCTGCCGCGTTCTTGGTGGCAGAGTCCATCGCGGTCATTCGCGCACCGAGCTCGGACGCCATCGACTCCAGCAACGCGCGGAGCAGCGTGATCTCGACGTACATGGGCACCAGCCGCTCGAGCAGCGCGCCGCGGTCGGGCTCGAACAGGAACTCGCGCTCCCGGTCCCACTCTTCGACCTTCTTCGCGCGCTCGACCACGCCCTCCGGCGTCTTCAGCGGGAACAGCGGCTCGGCCACGACCTTCTGGGTCATGGCGCTCTTGAACTCGTTGTAAATCAGGTAGAGCGCGTCGATCTCCCCGCCGATGAACGGGCGCAGCACCTCTTTGGCGATGCCGCGGGCCTGCTCCAGGTCGAGCCGCTCCCAGATGCCCTCGAAGTTCTTGAGCACCGGGGCGCCACGGCGGCGCAGGTAGTCACGGCCGCGCCGGCCGATGACCGCGAACTTCACGTTCACGCCCTGGGCCTCACGCTCGCGCCACAGCCGCTCGGCGGCACGCAGGATGCTCGAGTTGAAGGCGCCGCACAGACCACGATCGCTCGTGATCACGATGAACAGCACGTTCTTCTCGGGGCGGCGCTCGAGCAGCGGATGATCCGCGGAGCTCCCGCCGGCGCCGTCCTCGTCGCCACGGGGCGCCGCCACCTCGGCCAGCACCTGCGCGGTCTTCACCGCGTAGGGGCGGATCGCCAGGATCCGCTGCTGAGCGCGGTTCAGGCGCGCCGCGGACACCATCTTCATGGCGCGCGTGATCTTCTGGGTGTTCTTGGCGCCCGAGATGCGCTTACGGATGGCCTTGAGGTTCGCCATCCGCGCTCATCCCTCGCTGGAAGCGGCGGCGGCGCCCTTCTTGTCGGGCTCGGCCACGAACTTCTTGTTGAAGGCCTTGAGCACCTTCTCGAGCAACTTGCGGAGGTCGTCCGTGAGCTCGCGCTTGTCCCGGATCTCGGTCCACACCTCGGGGTGCTTCTCGTCGACGAAGCGATACAGCTCGGTCTCGTAGTTCTTGAGGGACTCGACCGGCAGCTTGTCGGTGTAGCCCTGGGTGCCGGCGAACACCGTGAGCACCTGCTTCTCGACCGGCAGCGGGACGAACTGGCCTTGCTTCAAGAGCTCGGTCAGGCGCTTGCCGCGCTCGAGCTGAGCGCGCGTGGCCGCGTCCAGATCGCTCGCGAACTGCGAGAACGCCGCCATCTCGCGGAACTGCGCGAGGTCGAGGCGCAGCGTGCCGGCGACCTTGCGCATCGCCTTGATCTGCGCGCTGCCGCCGACGCGGCTGACGCTGATGCCGACGTTGATCGCCGGTCGAACGCCCGAGTAAAACAGGTCGCTCTCGAGGAAGATCTGGCCGTCGGTGATCGAGATCACGTTGGTCGGGATGTACGCCGAGACGTCACCGGCCTGCGTCTCGATGATCGGCAGGGCCGTCAGCGAGCCGCCGGAGTGCGGATCCTTCTTGAGCTCGAGGTCGGCCTTGTCGGCGCGCGAATCGAGCGACTTCTGAGCCTCGTGCTTGGCCTCGGCGCCCAGGTAGGCCTGGCCGTCGACGCCCTTGAAGTGCGGGTCGCCCGCGGCCACGTCGCCGCCCTTCTTCACGACGAACCAGCGCTCGGCCATCTTGGCTGCGCGCTCGAGCAGGCGGGAGTGGATGTAGAACACGTCGCCCGGGTAGGCTTCGCGGCCCGGCGGGCGGCGGAGCAAGAGCGACATCTGGCGGTAAGCCACGGCTTGCTTCGACAGATCGTCGTAAATGCACAGGGCGTGGCGGCCCGTGTCGCGGAAGTATTCGCCCATCGTCACGCCCGTGTACGGGGCGAGGAACTGCAGCGGCGCGGTCTCGGTCGCCGTCGCGGTGACGATGATCGTGTAGTCCATCGCGCCGTACTGCTGGAGGCGATCCATCACCTGGGCCACGGTCGAGGCCTTCTGCCCGATCGCGACGTAGATGCAGATCACGCCCTGACCCTTCTGGTTCAGGATCGTATCGATGGCGATCGTGGTCTTGCCGGTCTGGCGGTCGCCGATGATCAGCTCGCGCTGGCCACGGCCGATCGGGATCATCGAGTCGATGGCCTTGATGCCGGTCTGGAGCGGCTCCTTCACCGACTGGCGGGCGATGATGCCCGGCGCCTTGACCTCGATCCGGCGGCGGTGCGGCGACTCGATCGGGCCCTTGCCGTCGATCGGCTGACCCAGCGCGTTGACGACGCGGCCGATCGTGGCTTCACCCACCGGCACCTCGGCGATGCGCCCGGTGCGGCGCACGATGTCGCCTTCCTTCACGCCCGTCGCGTCGCCGAGCACGGCCACGCCGACGTTGTCCTGTTCCAGGTTCAACACCAGACCGTAGACGTTGCCGGGGAACTCGACGAGCTCGCCGGCGAGCGCCGCCTCGAGCCCGTACACGCGCGCGATACCGTCGCCGCTACTCAACACGGTGCCGGTCTCGCTGACCAGGGCGGCGCGGTCGAAGTTCTGGATTTGCTTCTTGATGATCGAGGAGATCTCGTCGGCGCTGAGCTGCATGGCTATCTCTTGAACTCGGGCTGGGTGCTAAGGGTTGCCTGGGGAAAATCAACAGAGAGCGTCACGCGCTCTGCAACAGTTGGCGCTCGACTTCGTTCAAGCGCCCGCGGATCGAACCGTCGATGGTATTGTTCCCGATGCGGGTGACGATGCCGCCGATCAGGGTCGGGTCTTGCTTGCGCTCGAGCACGATCTTGCGGCCGACCGCGGTCGATAGCTCGCTCTCGATGCGCTGGTACACGCTTTCGGAGAGCGGCTCTGCGCTGGTCACGGTGGCGCGGACGATACCGGCGTGCCGATCGGACAGGCTGCCGAGCGCAGCGGCGATCCCGGGCAGCGCGCGCAGTTTGTGGCGCGAGGCCAGGATCCGGATGGCGTTCAGCGCTGCGCCACGTACCCCGACGCGCTCGGCGACCGTTTCGAGCACGGCCGTGCGTTGCGCGGCGTCGACCAGCGGATTGTCGAGGATGCTCTGAAGCTCGGGGCTGCCCTTGTAGGCCGCGGCAAAGTCGCGGATCGGCCCCAGATCTTCGCCCGTTTCGAGCGAGAGCTCGAAGATCGCGCGGGCGTAACGTGCGGAAACGGCGCTCTCGCTCATACCCGACCTCGCAGGGTGCCGGCGGCGCGCGCCAGGCCAGATACGTACTCTTCCGCCAACCGCTGCTGGTCGGCGGGGTTCAACTTGGTCCGGAGGGTCTCGGTGGCCGAGCGCACCGCGCTCTCGACCGTCTCGCGCAACAGGCGATCGCGGACCGCCTTGAGCTCCTGGGCCACGAGCTGGTGAGCGTCGCGTTCCATCCGAGTGCGGCGCTCGCGGGCTTCGGCCAGCACGCGCTTGCGCTCGGCTTCGCCGGTCTGGATCATTTCCATCTTCACGCGCTCGACTTCGTCCTCGATGCGCTCGAGCTTCAGCTCGTAGCTCTTGAGCTGCTCTTCGGCCTCGCGCCGCATCTTGGCGGCCTCTTCCATGCCGCGGAGCAGGGTCTGCTTGCGGCTCTTGAGGCCGTCCGAGATGCCCTTTCCGAACATCCGGTAGAGCAGGTAGAACAGGATGAGCGTGTTGAAGAGCAGGGCCGCGAAGGGCACCGGCATGCCCGTGGGGCGGTACAGCAGGTCCGGCTCGACGCCGTCGCGCTCACCGAGGATGCCGTAGTACCAGTTGACGTCGTCGAAGGTCGGGGCATGACCGCCGCCGTGGGCTTCACCCTCGCCGTGCGGAGCTGCCGCGTGCTCGGCGGCGGCTTCGGCGTGCTCGACCGCCTCGGAGTGTCCGTGGT
>JALYWZ010000970.1 GCA_030852505.1 Myxococcota bacterium
GCATTCGAGCTCGGCGCTGGCGCCGTCGGCCGTGAGGGTACCGCTGGTCGACATCCACTGAAAGCTCGCCTCGGACGGACCCTCGTCGAGATCGAGTGCCTCGGCGGAGAGCGCTATCACGCCGCCGACGTTGGCCTCGAGCGGGAGTGCGGAGAACGAGCTCACGCTGGGACAGACGTTGACGGCTCCTTCGATCTCGACGCTGCCCGTCTTGCCGGTAACCCGGCAGCGCAAGGACACGCTGGCCGTCGTTACGGCGCCAGCGCGGATGTCGAAGCGGGCAGAGCCTTCACACGTGGCGCCGTCATTCAGGGCGGCCTCGGTCCAGAGCCGGATGGAGTAGCCGCTTCCGGCCGGGATGCCGCCGATCAAGGCGCGGATTTCCTTGCTGTCGGAGACACCGATGGTCCCGCTCTTGGTGAAGCGATTACCCGTGATTTCGTAGCCGATGCTGCTGAGGTTGACGTCGGAGCCGAGCTCGAGCCTGAGCCCGACGCTTCCGACGTTTTCGTTGCTGCCATCGCTGGGGTCGACGTCCTCGCCGTCGCCACACGCGGTGCTGAATGAGACGAGACTCGCGAGCAGCATCAGCGATGCTGCGACATTCGAAGTGTTGCGCATGGAAATGACCGCCTTGTCGTGGACACACCCTACCGACTCGCCCGGGCCCGGATGCTACAGGGCCGTGACGACCTCGCAACGAACTTCGACGCGCTGAAGTCTTTACTATCGGGCCCGCCGGGGATTCCCCCGCTGGCAGCTGTGAACGCGCAAAATTAGCGGACGAATTTCGAGAGCAGCCGCAGATAATAGACCTGGTATCCGTTCGAGTTTTCGCTCACGGACCAGGAGTTGACGGGCCAGCTATCGTTGAAGTTGGCGTAGCTCTTCTGCGGAGGCTGCATGTAGGGCGGCGACGGGCGGGTGGCGGGGCAGAGCGCGTTGCCGGGGCAGACGGCGTCCCAGTCGTAGCTGGGGTTCGGGCCGCCCACGAGGAAGCCCGGCGCGGGGCCGTAGGTGGAGACCCCGACTTCGTCCCATTGCGGGCTCTTGTCGGCGAACCAGGTGTGGAAGAAGCTGGTCACCGAGCGATGCGCGCCGCTCGCGCCCATGTTGCTCAGATATACGAGGCCGAGCGGGTTCACGCCGTGGATGTAGTGCACGTAGCGCTCGGCAGCGCGGCGGGAGGCGTCGTTCTGTGTCGCGTCGGTGCCGAACGTGATCGTGTCGTAGAACAGGCAGCCCGTGCGGGACTTGTGCGCGTTCGAGCCCCAGGTGTAATCGGCGACGAAGGCCAGGTACGGATCCGGATCGCCGCTCAACATGCCGAGGTTGTCGGCGGCCGCGAGCGTGCTCGAGAAGGCGCTGTGGATCGCGGTCTTGATCGCGGCGTCGGCGTCGGGCAGCGCCGCATAGTCGAGGTAATACTCGGTGAACTGGAGCTCCCAGGCGGCGTTGTAGCCGTTCAGGACGGCGAGGCCGGCGTTCGCGTAGTTCGCCTCGAAGAAGGTCTTGTACGCGAGGCCGCCGTCCTGGTCGGCGCGATACAGCGCGACAGCGAGCCCGAGCTTGTACATCCCGACTTCCTTTGCGGGCACCTGTTGCTCACCGGCGGCGACCTTGCCGGTGTTCTCGAAGGTCACGCTCGGGTTCTGTTCGGCCCAATCCCAGGCGCGCTTGGCACGTGAGGACAGATCCGCAGCGAAGGCGGCGTCGCTGCTCTGGAAGACGCGCGCGGCCCAGGCGAAGGCGATACCCGCGCGGATCGTGGCGTTGGTCGTCTCGGGGCCGTAAGTGCTGGCTCCCATGGCCGCGGAGGGCGGGCTTCCACTCGCGACACCGAGCACGGAGATGCAACCGCCGCTCTCGGATTGCGTGCGCGCGAGGTGCTCGAGCCCGAACCGCACTTCGTCGAGCAGATCGCTGATGCCGTTGCCGGAGCCCGGCAGGTCGAAGTCGTCGCCGAACACGCCCGGCGTCTCTTCGTACGCGCGGAGCAGCGCCACGATGTAGTCGGCCGTCCATGGCGTGTAGCGGTTGAAGTCGCCCGCGTCGTACCAGCCGCCGGACAGGTCGCGTTCGGTCGCCGCGTCGCCGGTCTGGCCATAGAGGCGGGCGTTCTTGTCTTGTCCGGGGCCGATGTGGCTCGGGCCGTCGGTCCAACCTTCGTCGGCGAACGGGGCCTTTTTCTCGAAGCCGGCGCGCTGGTAGTAAAAGGTGCGGAAGGCGTGGCGCAGCGCCTGCCGGTACACGTCGCTCGCGATGCGGAAGGTGTCCGATCGCACGCCGCCATCGACGTCGAGCACGTAATAAACCCCGGGGGTGGTGACGGCAGAGAAGTCGACGCGCCAGGCGCGGTCCCCGCTGTCCATGTCCACGGCGCCCGCTTTCCAGGCGACGGGTTCGAGCTCCGCCACCGCGGCTTGCGTGACCGCATCCACGACGCGGTAGCTGGCGC
>JALYWZ010000264.1 GCA_030852505.1 Myxococcota bacterium
GGTCGAGCGCGCCGGACTTGAGCAGCGCGGCGAGCGGGCTCTCGACGTGATCGGCCGTGACCTTGAGGCTCAGGTTCTTGAGGCGCACGACCAGCCGCAGCTCGTCGCCGGTGAGGCGCACGTCCTCCGCGTAGATCTCTGCAGAACCGCGCAGCGGCGTGCCCATGACCTCGAAGCTGCCGGCGACGCGCACGCCGGGCGGCACCGCCGAGATCTCCACGTCCTTCGGCGCTTTCGGGCTGCCGCGTTTGCGATCGATGGCCCAGCGCAGCGCCGCCATCGGCACGCCGACGCGCAGCGCGACCGCGTTCTTCACGGCGCGAACCAGCTCGTCCGGGTGTGCTCTCAAGTAAGCGACGACCGCTTCCGCGATCGACAGGGCAGCTTGCATGGCCCGGGAGTAAGCCACACCTCTCCCCCATCTCACAATGGGTTCGCGTTCCGCCCCAAAGGCGCGCTCGAGTGCTAAACCAACGGAATGCGCCGGCTCGCACCAGAGGAGATTCACGGGACGATTGGCCGCCACGTGCTGCAAAGCGGGCTGCCCCTGGTGCTGGACCTCGGCAAGAGTCGAGGCACGCTCGCGCGCGACGCGCTATCTGGCAACGATTACCTGGATTTTGCAGGGTTTTATGGCTCGAACGCGCTCGGCTTCAACCACCCGAAGCTGACCGAGCCCGAAACGCGCGAGCGCCTGCTCGACGCTGCGCTGATCAAGGTGGGTAATCCCGAATTTTACACCCCGCAGTACGCGGAGTTCGTCGGCACGCTCGAGCGCACCGCGGCCCCCAAGAGCCACCCGCACTATTTCTTCATCGACGGTGGCGCGCTCGCCGTCGAAAACGCCATGAAGGCGGCGATGGACTGGAAAGTCCGGAAGAACCTGGCGCGCGGCGTCGGCGCCGAGGGTCGCGAGATCGGCACCGAGATCCTGCATTTCCGAAACGCGTTCCACGGGCGCGCCGGCTACACGCTGAGCGTCACCAACACCGACCCGGCCAAGACGCAGTACTTCCCCAAATTCGACTGGCCGCGCGTGCCCGCCCCCGTGGCGCGCTTTCCGCTCAACGGCGGCAATCTGGAGGCAACGCTCACGGCCGAGGCCGAGGCCACGCGGGCCATCGAGCGCGCCTTCGACGAGCGCGTGAATCGCATCGCGGCGATCCTGATCGAGCCGATCCAGGGCGAGGGCGGCGACGGGCATTTCCGTGCCGAGTTCCTGGCCACGTTACGGCGTTTCGCCGACGAGCGCGAGGCGCTCTTGATCTTCGACGAAGTCCAGTGCGGCGGCGGCACCACCGGCTCGTGGTGGGCACACGAGCACGCGGGGCTGAGGCCCGATCTGATCACCTTCGCCAAGAAGATGCAGGTCGGCGGCTTCCTCGCCTCGACCCGGATCGACGAGGTGGACAGCGTGTTCAAGATCCCGAGTCGGATCAGCAGCACCTGGGGCGGCGCGCTCGTCGACATGGTGCGCTCGACGCGCGTGCTGGAGATCGTCACGGAAGATGGCCTGCTCGAAAACGCACGGGCGCGCGGCGACGAGCTGCGCCAGGCGCTCGAAGCGCTGGCCGCGGAGTTCCCTTCGCGGGTCTCCAACGCGCGCGGCCGGGGCTTGTTTGCCGCCATCGATCTTCCGAGCACGTCCGAGCGCAACGCCTTCGTGAAGCGCTGCTTCGAGGAGCAGCTGCTGGTACTCGCCGGCGGCCACCTGACGGTGCGGTTCCGCCCGTCACTCTGCGTTCGGAGCGAGGAAGTCGCGCTCGCGCTCGACAAGCTGCGCCGCGTGCTGCGCGGCTTTTAGCCGCTCACTTGTGCTTGGCAGGCAGCGCCTTCGACTCTTCGGAGGCGAGCGCTTCGCTCTCGTCCACCGCACGGGCGGCGAGCTCGCGCTGCGCCCGGTCGCCGACTGCCTGGGCGAGCCGCGAGATCAGGTCCGGGACCTGTGAGAGCAACCCGGACCACGCGGTCTCTGGGCTGCCTTCCACCGTGAGCAGGTGCGCGTGGCCGTCCTTGCCGACGGCGATCGCGGCCACGGGCTCGAGCTCGACCGCGCCGCCTGCCCCCTGCCCTCCCGAGCTTGCGCCGACCTTGCCGCCGTGTCCGCCCGCGTTGGCGCTCGCCGCGCCGAACGCGATCTTCAAGCGGTGGACCGGGATCACCGTGGCGTCCCCGGCCTGTTGCGGTGCGCCGACGATCGTCTCGCTCCTGGAGATCTCATGCACGCCGGACAACAAGCTGTTCACGATCTCGGAGATGCGGCTCTGGCTCATGCTGCGGTTCCTGCTGCGGGCTCGACCTGGGGCGGCACGGGCGGCGACGGGCGGCGCCGAAGCCGTGCTCGGATGATGTACCAGAGAACATCGGCCACGACGAGGGCAGGCCACGTGGCCACGCGGCCCGCGAGGTGCGCCTGCCAGGTTTCCGCCCCTCCCCAGCTCGGGTTCTGGTGGATCCGCACGCGAGGCGGGAGCACTCCGGCCAGCATGTACAAGGCTCCGGCGATTTTCCCGGTCAGGGCCACGTCGCGAAAACCATAATCGAGCGTCACGTCCAGGCTCTCGACGGCGATGTGACGGCGCTCGTCGAGCACGAACAGTCCAGCGTCGACCGGATCGAGCCCTTCGAAAAAGCGGCTCACACGCCCGGGATCCGCAGGTGCCTTGGGCTCCTCCGGGCGGGGCGCGCGCTTTTCTCGCGAACGCGGCAGCGGCACCCGAAAGCCGAACAGCCGCAGCTCGAGCTTGGTCGCGGCCGAGCCCGTGACCCCGCCGAGTTGCACGGGACCGACCTCCACGCCGAAGGCCAGCGCCCACGCGCCGTTGGCTCGCCCGACGCCGCGCAGATCGAAGGCGATCTCGAGCGCTGCAAACACGCACAGCAGCCCGAGCGAGAGTGCGCTGCCCAGCAACACCGCGAACAGCTGCATGGTGGCCGAAGCGTCGCGGTTATTCGTCTTCGCCGGAGCCGAGCCGCGGCGAATCCGCGCCCTTCAGCGCGCCGGTGTCGGGCTTACCGGACAGGATCTCGATGCCGCGCCGGACCACGCCGTGCTTTCCACCCTCGAGCGCCAAGAGGTGGGGCACGCCGTCTTCGCCGACCACGACGAAGGCCTTGGGCTCGACCACGATCGCCCCACCGGCACCGCCGAGCGCGCCACCCGCGTCCCGCTGCTCCCCCGAGAGCTGGGCCTTGCCGTCCGCTTCACCGAGCGCGGTGCCGAAGCCCAGCCGGATCCGGCTGAGCGGCAAGACCTTGGCCTTGCCGGCGTCGCGCACGGTTCCCACGACGGCGTCCGACCTGGAGACTTTGCCGAGCTCGCTCAGCAACTCCGTCACGAGCTCCTTCAAGTCCATCGCCGAAAAGGAACCATGCCCCGCGCGCTCCGTCAAACCCGCCCGAATTCGAGTGCAGCGGCATTGCAGCTCGAGGCGCCTGCAACTCCCGCCGCGGCGCCTCGAGCAGAGCCCGGCCTAGCCGGTCCTGCGCACTTCGCGCAGGTGCCCGCCGATCGGCCTGGCCGGCTCGGAGACCATGCGCTGCGGCTCGGACAGCAAATCCGCGAACAGCGCCCGGTAGTGGACGAGCGCCTGGCGCAGCTCCTCGGTGTCGGCGCGACCGCTGCGATTCGCCTCGGCGAGCGCGTGGGCCGCGCGATAGTGCTGCACGACGTTGGCGTGATCTACCGAGAGGTCCTCGACGCGACGCTCGAAATCTTCCACCGGGTAGCCGCGCGCGCGCATCACGGTCTTGATCAGCTCGTGCGCCTCGCTCACCGCGCCCGAAGGGTCGTCCACGAAGCGGGTCTGCGCGTGCGCCCACTCGCTCGCGAACTGCACGCGGTGCGCGTCGTCGAGCTCGTT
The DNA here is from genome assembly GCA_030852505.1 of Myxococcota bacterium. Lineage (GTDB taxonomy): Bacteria > Myxococcota_A > Polyangia > Polyangiales > Polyangiaceae > PMG-095. The sequence goes on from JALYWZ010000264.1 coordinate 3,864, forward strand.
GATGTGGAGGCGCTCGACGCGGCGCTGTCGCGACAGGAGCGCGCGCTCGGCGCGGCGGGGGTTGTTTCCGGCCTCCTCGAGCGCGCGGTCGTACTCGGGTCCGAAGCGCTCGCGCAGCTCGATTTGTCGTGCCTTGGACTTGCGCGACGAAAGCATCGCCACCACCACCAGCGCCACGGCCGCCAGGGCGATCACGAGCACAATCAGGGTTTCGGTCGTCATGAACTCACCTCGAGTTCACGAAACAGCAAGGCTCGTACCAAAGCCGGCCGAGCGCGCGCTCGCTGCGGGAAATCGCCTGGCCAGCGGCGCCCGCGCGGAGTAACAACGCGAACCAATGCAACGCATGAAACTCGGCGAGCTGGAGGCCGTGGTGGCCGGCGGTATCGATGGTTCCGGCGGGGGTTCTGGCCCGACGGTGGTGCTGCTCCACGGTTATGGGGCGCCTGGCGAAGACCTCGTGCCGCTGTTCCGCGTTATCGACGTGCCGAAGAGCGTGCGTTTCGTATTCCCAGCGGGGCCGATCGCGCTCGACCCGCGGTTCCCGGGTCAATCGAACGCCTGGTGGCCGCTCGACATGGAAGAGCTGCTCGAGATCGCCGCGTCGCAGGACATCGCGCGTTTGCAGGCCATGGATCCCGCCGGAATGTCGGAGGCGCGCGTCCTCGTCGAGGGCCTGCTCGACGCGGCCGCGTCCGAGCTCTCGGTGAACCCGGAGACGACCGTGATCGGCGGCTTCTCGCAAGGAGGCATGCTCGCGACCGAGCTCGTGCTCGGGACGGATCGCCCCTTCGCCGCGCTCGCGATCCTGAGCGCGACCCTGGTGCGCAAGCAGCAGTGGCAGCAGCGCGCCGAGTCCCGCCGCGGGTTGCCGGTGCTGCAAAGCCACGGGCGCACGGATCCGATCGTCCCGTACGAAAACGCCGAAGCGCTCCGCGATCTGTTGATCGCTGCCGGGCTCGACGTGGAGTGGGTGGCCTTCGGCGGGGGCCACGGCATCCCGGACTCGGCGGTGAGCGGGCTCGGCGAGCTGATCCGCACCGCGACCGGCCTCGGCTGAGCTACTGGATCGACACCACGGCCGAGCCGCTGAAACGGCCGGCGCGCAGATCCTCGAGCGCCTGGTTCGCCATCTCGAAGGCGTACGAGCGCACCTCGGTGTGCAGCCGCACCCGCGACACCAGCTCGAGAAACTCGAGGCCATCCCGGCGAGTCAGGTTCGCGACCGAGCGCAACGTGCGCTCGCCCCACAAGAGCTCGTAGGGAAACGACGGAATGTCGCTCATGTGGATCCCCGCGCACACCACGCTGCCGCCGGGTCGGATCGACTTCAGCGCGCGCGGCACGAGCACTCCGGACGGAGCGAAGATGATCGCCGCGTCGAGCTCGACCGGCGGCAGCACGTCCGAGCCGCCGACCCACTCCACGCCGAGCTTCTTCGCGAAGGACTGAGCGACCTCGTCGCCCGGTCGCGTGAACGCGTAGACCTTGCGCCCCTGGTGCTTCGCGACCTGCGCGATGATGTGCGCCGACGAGCCGAAACCGTAGAGCCCGAGGGTCTGCGCGTCGCCGCTCATGCCGAGCGCGCGGTGGCCGATCAAACCGGCGCACAACAGCGGCGCTGCTTGCAAGTCCGTGAACGAGCCCGGCAGCGGGAACGCGAAGCGGGCGTCCGCCACCGCATACTCCGCGAAACCGCCGTCCACCTGATAGCCGGTGAACGACGCGCGCTCACACAGGTTTTCCGAGCCGCGGCGGCAAAACGCGCACTCACCGCAAGCCCGGCCGAGCCACGGGATGCCAATCCGCTGACCTTCGACCAACCAGTCCACTTCGGCGCCGAGGCCGACGATCGTGCCGACGATCTGGTGTCCGAGCACGAGCGGCAACTTCGGCTTCGAGAGCTCGCCATCCATCACGTGCAAATCCGTGCGGCACACGCCGCAGCAGCGCACCCTGACGAGGATTTCGTCGGACAAGGGCTCGGGCCGAACGATCTCCCGCATCTGCAGCGGGGACCGCTCGGCCTCGAGCAACAGCGCACGCATCGTCGGTGCCAGCCGGCTCGCTCCCTCTTTTGTGTCCATGAAGGTACCCGAGCACCCCCAATCGCTCAACCGTGTTCCCCGATTTTTGCTAACGGGTGTCCCGAGCTCAGGAGGCGTGCTAGGCGCCGTGGCTCTGCTGAGCGCAATTTGGCCCAGCGACCGATCGACATGACGACGAATTCCCAGGTGTCCGAGCCGCAAGGTGCCACCGATCCCGAGCGCGATCGGATCGTGGCCGAAGAGCAAACTTGCCTCGACCGCGTGCTCGAGCACGTGGCGACCCGCCGCGCACCCAAGGTGCAGCACGACATTGCGGACTACGACGCACGCTTGCTCGACCTGCGCGATCAGATCGCACAAGCGCGGCTCGAAGACGTTCCACCGCTCGTGCAGGAGATGGAGCGTTTACAAGTGCTCGCTGCGCGCCTGCGCGACACGACGGAGGTGCAAATCGACGGCAACTCGCCGTACTTCGGCAGGCTCGTGCTCGAGGAAAATGGACGCAAGCGCGAGGTGCTGATCGGACGCGGAACGTACCTCGACACACAAGCTGGGATCCGCATCGTCGATTGGCGTGATGCGCCCGTGAGTCGCCTGTTTTATCGCTACGACGAAGGCGCCGATTACGACGAAGAGTTCGGAGGGCGCGAGGTCTCGGGCACGGTGCAGGTGCGGCGCAGCCTGGTGATCGCGGACACGGTGCTCGAGCGCATCAGCTCGCCGCAAGGCTCTTTCGCGCGGCAGCGCAGCGGCGGTTGGCGGCGCCTCGCCGAGAGCGCGACGCGGCTCGCGGGTGGTGCC
>JALYWZ010000971.1 GCA_030852505.1 Myxococcota bacterium
GCGGAGCCCGCTGCACCGCCGCCGCCGCCCGTCGCGGCCTTGCCGCCGGTGTCCGCCGCGCCCGCCGAGCTCGTACCGCCCGTGGAAGTCTTACCGCCGGTCGCTGCCTTGCCGCCGGTGCTCGGGGAGCCGCCCTGACCTGCGCCGTCGTCCGAGTCATCGCCGCAGGCGACGAGGGTCGAGGCGCCGAGCACGGCCCAAATGCTGCCAACCAGAACAAGCTGAGATCGTTTCATGAGTCTCCTAAGGGTGCGCTTCCGAATCGCACACCCTGGTACCAGCGGCTCCATGAACTTGCAAGTCATTTTCATTAAGGAGCCACAGCGCGATTCGTCCCCGGATTGATTGCCGCGCGGTCAAAACTCGACTTTGGCGCCGACCTGGACCCAGCGCGGTGCATTCGGCCTCGCCCCATAGGGCCGGCGCGAGACGATCGAGTGATCGTCGAACAGGTTACGGACGTTCGAATAAACCGTGACGCCGCCGGCCACGCGTACCGCGCCCGTGGCGTCGACCACGAGCTGCTCGTCGGTGTGCAGCGAGGACTCGATCGAGCCAGGTCCGGGCTGCTCACGCATCTTGGACACGTAGATCAGCGCGGCCGAGACGCCGAAGCGCCCGGTCTCGACGCCGGCGCTCGCGCGCAGCTCGTGGCGCGGCACGTACGGCATCTCGTCGCCGGGCTCGACGAGGCCCGAGCTCCGCAAGCTCGGGCTCGGCTTGAAGATAGGATCTTCCGAGTCGAAGGTGTTCCTGAACTCGGCGAAGGTCAGCGTGTAAGTGAGCCCGATCGGCAGCTTGACCGAGCCTATCGCGGGCTCGTGTGCGAGGTAGGCTTCGAGGCCGTAGATCCGCGCTTGTCCAGCGTCGAACTGGCGATCGACGTCGCTGCTGACGCAACCGCTCGACATCGTGCAAACGTCGGTGAGGTTCGAGTAGTCGTTGTAGAAGCCGATCAGCTCGGCGCGCAGCGGTTCGTCCGTGTAGCGGGCGCCGCCCTCGTAGTTGATGCTGAGCTCCGGCTCGACCGATTCTCCGCTGCCCGGCGCGGGCGGGCTGAAGCCGCGGTACACGCCAGCGAGAACGCCGAGGTTCTCGCTGATGCCGTAGAACGCGCCGATGCCGGGCAACGGCACGTGCAAGACCTGGCTCGACTCACCGCCGTTCAGATAGTCCTCGGTCTTCGAGTGGATCACCTCGAGGCGCGCGCCGGGCGTCACGGTCAAGCGGCCGAGCGTGATGGCATCGATCACGTGCAGCCCGAGCGACTCGCTCTGGTCCTGGTTGCGCACGAGGACCTGGGTGGGCCCTCCATCGGGCAGCAGCTCGCCGCCCACGATGTCGAAGGCGTTCTGGCTGTGTAGGCGCTCGATGCGGTCCTGATGCAGGCGCGCGCCGTACTCGAGCCGGTGCTCGAAGGGTCCGGTGCTCGTGGCGTAGCGCGCCTGAATGTCCAGTCCCTGCGACACGAACTCCCGTTGATTGGGGCCGATCAGGATCGCCTCGCCCGGGGTGCTGTCGAGCTCCCCACGCAGGATGCCGATATAGGGGGCATACTCCGGGTCGTCGGGGTGGGTGACGATGTCGAACATCGACGCGCCGCGGAAGCCGTTGACCTTGCGCCAGATCCGGAAAAAGTCGTGACGATAGAGGGTGGTGGTGATCGACAGCCTCGACGTGGGCTCCATCACGTGGCTCAACGCGAACGAGGTCCGGTACCAGCGCATGCGATCGAGCTGGCTCACACCGTAACGGCTCAGCGGATCCTTGCGAAAATCCGCGTCAGTTAGGCCGAGGTAAGTCTCGTTCGAGATCTCGTCCGAGTAGCTGGCCTTGAGCCAGAGCTCGTTCTTCATCCCCGTCGGGCCGGACAGCGAGTGGAAGCCCTTGAACATCCACTCGTTGCGGTGAAACCCGGTGTCGCCGTCGTTCGGTAGCTGCTTGAAGCCGTCGGCGCCGACGTGGACGCCCTCGATCACGAAACCGTTGTTCTCGTCGCTCGCGCCGAAATGGCCGTGCAGCTTGTTGTAGCCGTACTGGCCGTAGGCGGCGTCGAGCGCCCCGGACGGCGTGCTCGGCGGGTTCCGCGTGATGAAATCGATCGCGCCGCCGATCGTCTGCGGCCCGTAGATCAGCGCCGAGGGGCCCTTCAGCACCCGCACCTGGGTCATGCGGGTCACGAGCGGAAAGTAATAGGCGGCAGGAGCGGAGTACGGAGCCGGCCCGAACAGGATGCCGTCTTCCATCAGCGTCAGCTTCTTGCTGCGATCGGGGTTCACCCCGCGGATGCCGATGTTGGGCCGCAGGCCGATGCCGTCTTCGCCGCGCGAGTACACGCCCGGCACGCTCTGCAGCACCGAGTGCGGATCGTCGTAGTTGTAACGCTCGAGCTCCTTGGTGCGGATCACGTGCGCCGAGCCCGGCGTACGCGCCACGCGCGCACCGAGGATCGTC
>JALYWZ010000972.1 GCA_030852505.1 Myxococcota bacterium
CGCCCGCAGGACGCTGGCCTCGCGCAGCGCGAACAGCTCCGAGGAGCGCCGCTCCTCGAGCGTCACGCTCAGCGTGAAGAACGGCTCGAGCGCGCCTCCGAAGCGGCGCCGGCTCTTGCGCGCCCCACGCGCCAGCGCCGACACGCGGCCGAGCGAGAGCGTGAGCAGCGTCACGATCAGATCCGCGTCGCCGTATTCGACGCGGCGAAGCACCAGCGCCTCGGTCGAGTGGACGCTGGTGCGTGACGTCGTGCTCACGCCCTGAGCGTGAGGCCGCGCGCTGCGTGCGACAACTCTTGCGGCATGTCGTCACCACGCGGCTTCAGCACGATGCTGAGCGCGAGCGTGAACAAGATCAGCAACAGCACGAACGCGATCGCCACGCCGAACCTGCGACCGCGTGCGGGTTTTTGCGTCGCGTTCGAGAGAGGGAGCGGCGTCACCGAGACCACGCGACGGCTGGCCGTGTAACGCGCCAGCACCTCGTCCGGCGGTAAGCTCAACGCGCGCGCGTAGGATTTGACGAAGCCGCGCACGAAGACCTCACCCGGCAACTCGTCGAAGCGGTCGGCCTCGATGCGTTCGACGCTGGAAACGGGCACACGCGTGCCGCGTGAGATCTCTTCGACGCTCATGCCGCGGGATTCGCGTTGCTCCCGCAGGTACTGGCCGACGCTCGGCATGGGGAGGCGAGACTACTTCAGGTGGTCGAGCATGGATCGGCAATTTTTCCCGGATTCGCTCGTGCTCGACAGTTCGACGCAGCGCTCGAGATCCGCTCGGATTGAATCCGTCTGCCCCAGCCGCTCGGCCACGCGAGCTCTTCCCCAGAACGCATCTTGGAGCCGGTTGCACTCGGGCGCCTTCGTCTCGATCGCGCGCGTGAACGACGAGAGCGCGGGCGCGAGCTCCCCACGCCGTTCGTACGCCATTCCGAGGCGCAGCGCCCCCACGCAGAACAGCGGCTGGGCCGCGATGCTGCGCCGGAGCGCGTCGATCGCGTGGTCGAGCTCGCCGGCCTCGTAGTAGGCCCAGCCCAGGTTCCCCCAGGCCTTCTCGGGCGTTTGATAGAGGATGTCCTCCGAGAGCGGACGGAGCACGGCGATCGCGTCCTTCGGCCGCTTCAGGTGGATCAACACCACCCCCAGGGTATTTCGAGCTTCGCGGAAGTCCTTCTTGAGCGACAGCGCCTTGCTCGCCGCCTGCTCGGCATCCTTCAGCCGGCACTCGGAGGGGCCCCGCGAACAGAAGTCGAGATAGAGCAGCGCGACGAGGTGGAACGCCTCCGAGTTCTCGTCGTCGAGCTCGATTGCCTTCAGCGCGTGCTCGAGCGCTTCGCGCGTTTGCCCGCGGCGCAGCCACAGGTCGCGTGCGATGTCGTACTCACTCTCACTTTGACGTACAGGATCGCCCGCTGGCCGCGTATTGGCGGCGCAACCGCCCAAGAGCGGAGCCGTTACCAGGGCCACCGCCGTAAACCATTGAAACAATGAGCAATTTCTCATGGGCTCGCGGTTTTGCCGGAGAATGTCTGGGAGCGCTCGGGCCCTCGGAGCTGGTCGCGCACGCCGAGCAAGGAGTAGAGCTCGCGCAGCGTATCGAGGTCGGGGATCTCGACCCGCTCGTCGACGATCCGCAGGTGACCCGACTCTTTGAGGCCCAGCACGATGCGCTTGACGCTCTCGACGTCGAGCCCGATCCGAGCCGACAGCTCGAGCGGCGAGATCTCGAGGCCGCGCAGCTCGGAGCCACTCGCGGTGCCGTTGGCGTGCTCGGCGAGCTTGAGCAGCGCGACCAGCACCTTGGAGCGGGCGTCGCTCACACGCAGGATTTCGATCTGGTCTTCGGCTTCACGCAGCCGGAGCACCAGCTCGGCGACCACGTGCTGGGTCACGGCGGGATACGTGAACACGATCTCGTCGAAGGCCGAAGCGTCGAAGACCAGCGCGTCGAGGTCGTCGAGCGCGAGCGCCGTCGAGGCGCGCACCGAGCCGGGGGTCAGCGCCGACTCGCCGAACAGCTCGCCCGGCCGCACCAGGCGCAGGCTGCGCTCCATCCCGCCGATTTCCTTGAACAGCCGGACCCGCCCTTGCTCGATCAGGTAAGCGTGCTCGGCGGGCTCACCGTCGCGATAGAGCACGGTTCCGGCCGCAATTCGCCGCCCGTATCGCGAAAGCAGCTTCGCGCGCTCCAGGGCGTCGGCCGACATGGCGCGGACTCTATCAGCCTGGCCCGGGTTCGCCGAGTGGCGAGGGCGGAAGATTGGGCAGATCGGCGCCCGGGCCGCGGCAGTAGTGCGGCGTCGCGGGCGACTCCCGGGGGTCGAGCCAGCGCGCGATGAGCCCGGTGCGGTCTGCGCTCGGAAAGCAGCGCTCGCCTTCGAAGAGCGAGCCGGCCCCCAGGTCGAGCGTCGCGGCCACCTCGCCGACGATCACGAGCCCGGGGCCCAAGCC
>JALYWZ010000973.1 GCA_030852505.1 Myxococcota bacterium
CGTCCAGGCTTCCGGTCGTGCCGACCTGGCGGCGGCCATCGACGCCGTCGTCGCGCGCTCCGAGCGACCGGGCCTGTTGCTGGTCGTGAGCGACTTCTTCGACCCGGGAGCGGTGCCGAGCGCGCTGAGTCGAGCCCGCGCCGCACGCCACGATCTGGTGCTGGTGCAGGTGTTGGACCCCGCCGAGCTCGACCCGGCTCTCGAAGGCGACCTGTCGCTGGAAGACAGCGAAACCGGGGAGACACTCGAGCTCTCGGTGGATCCGGCTGCGCTCTCGGCCTACGCCGAGCGCCTGGCAGGGCTCTTCGAAGAGCTCCGCGGCTGGGCGAAAAAGAACCAGGCAACCTACACGCGCATCACTGCAGGCGAGGATTTGCAGCAGGCCGTCCGTCGAGTTCTCGAGCGCTCGCGCGACTGAGCTCTTCTGCCGGGACTACCGGGGCCTGCTGGGCTTCTCCGCGCGGGGCGGGTCAGCAGCGCCGGATCGTCAGTATGTAAGGAAGGGCTGCGCGCGAGCGCCGCCCGGTCAGACGCTCGTTGCCGAGCTGGGACCGGGCGGCGCTCGCCGCGCTCACGCCTTCTTCTTGCGGCGCTTCTTGCGGGCCTTCTTGACGGGCTTTGCCTCGTCGGCCATCGGCGCTGCCGCTGCCTTCTTCTTACGGCGCTTCTTGCGAGCCTTCTTGGCGGGCGCTGCCTTCGCGGCCTTCGCCGCGGCCGGTGCCGCCTTTGCCGCCTTGGACGCCTTCTTCTTACGTACGGCCATTCTCCGTCCTCTTGTTCGATGAGCGCCACACGTTTACAGCGCTCTATCGGCGCACACTCTTTCACTGAACGATGCAGGCAGTCAAGTGCATCGTCGAATGTGAACGCGTGCGAACGGGTCGCCCGAGCGTCGTGCGAGCAACGTTCGAGGTGCTCACCCAGAGTGATACCGGGTGACGCGCGACTCGTTCGGTCCGCGTCGCCGCGACCACTTCGTACCACCGCGCGGCGCGCTCTCACGCGACTCGTTGCGCGCACGATCGAGCGCGTTGCGCGCTGGATTTCGCGATCTCGGAGCTCACGACGAGTCGCGCCGCACACGCCGCCGAAACGCTCGTCGCCGAACGAGGGCGACCGGCGTACCGCACCCGGTTGCGTCGGCGTCGAGGCAGGGTGAGCAGCGCCCTGCCTCGAACCCGAATTTTTTTTCGCCGCGCACGGCCGTTCCCGGTGGAGCACCCCGGTGACCGGTGAGCGTTCCAACCGTGAATGGACGGCGCGTGCACGGGTACTGAGGCATTACGACAGCTGCCGCGTGGCGTCGGAACCAGCTGGTCGCGACGCGGACGCTGCGTGCCATGGTCGCCAAAAATCACGAGAAATTCGCAGCAATACTGGTAGGCTGCGGCCGCCAAACGTGGTGACGGAACAAGCCTCGAGAACCTCCGAACCCGAGCTCGTGCGGGAGGTCGTTCGCATCTACGAACGCTACGCGGTGGAGGTGGTCGAGCGCTTCGACCTCTGCCCTTGGGCGGAGCGAGCGCGCCAAGCCGGGCGGGTCGAGCCGCGGGTCCTCTTCGACTCGGATGCGTCGCAGCAGCGGTCCGCGCTGGAGGCCATCACCGACCTCGCCAGGGACGAACGGGTCGAGGTCGGGCTCTTGATATTCCCCTGCCTCGACATCGGCCGCCGAGACTTCGAGCACTACTTGAGGATCTTGCGCCAGACCGACTCCGAGCGATACGAACCCGGTCTCGGACCGTTCGCGATGGCCGCGTTCCACCCCGACGCGGAGCCGGACCTCGGTCACTCCGATCGCCTGGTGCCGTTCGTACGCAGATCGCCCGACCCGACCATACAGCTGGTGAGAAAGAGCCTGCTCGACGAGCTGAACGGCAGCACGCGCGCCGGTACGTCGTTCCTCGATATCCGGAAGCTCGCCGAGGGGCTCGGCGTCACGAACGAACGCGAGACAGTGAGTCTGCGGAAATGGGTGGCGGAGCGCAATCTGAGCACGATCCGCGAGGCGGGCGCGGCCGCGCTGGCCGCCGTTTTCGAGGACATCGAGCGCGATCGCCGAGCGACCTACGCCGCCCTCGGCCTGCCTGCGACGCCACGCGCGCATCCGGGGTGACGCGCCGTTCGACGGCGAGCCGCGCTCACCGTATGCTGCGGGCGCCTTGCCCTGGGAGCTCACGCGCCCGAACGGCCTCTATCTGTTGGGCCTGCTCGCGCCGCTGATCGGCCTGTACATCTTGCGCGTCCGCCGCACGCGCCAGGTCGTGTCCTCCACCTGGCTGTGGCGCACGGCCGCGCGCGACCTGGCAGCTTCCAAACCGTTCCAGCGCCTGACACCGAGCGTGCCGCTGTTGCTGGAGGGTTTGGCCGTGGTGGCGCTGGCGCTCGGCTTGTCGGGGCCGCGCTCGCGAGGCGAAGCCGGGCTCGGCAGCCGGCTGGTGTTGGTGATCGA
>JALYWZ010000265.1 GCA_030852505.1 Myxococcota bacterium
GCGCTCGACACGCTGCCGCCGGTTGCGTCTGCGGAGCCTCCGTCGTCGCTCTCGCTGCACGCGAGCGCCGCCCCCAATCCAATCGCGCACCAACCAAGACCGGCAGCCCAATTTCTCATCGGTTTCTCCCGTGGTCCCGAGAGCGTAAACGACGAGCCGTCGGGCGTCAGCCAGCCGTTGCTGCGCGCACACTCCCCGACCTTGTGCGCGACCCGAACCAATGTCCGAAGCGGGCCCTCACCAGAGCTGGTGAACGAGCTCGCGCACCCGTGCCTCGTACAGCTTTTCGAGCGCGCGGTGCAGCTCAGGCGAGAGCGGGGGCAAATCCGCCGCGCGCGCGTTCTCGGCGACTTGAGCCGGGCGTTTTGCGCCGGGGATCACGCAGGTCACGGCCTCGTGATCGAGGATGAAGCGCAGCGCGAGCTCCGCCAGCGTCATGCCCTCGGGCAGCAAGCGCCGCAGCTCTTCGACGATCTCGAGGCCGACCTGGTAGTCGATGCCCGAGAAGGTCTCTCCGCGATCGAAGGATTCACCCTTGCGGTTGAAATGCCGATGATCGTCGTTCGCGAACTTCGTGTTCGCGGTCAGCTTGCCGGCGAGCAACCCCGACGAAAGCGGCAAGCGCGCCAAGACTCCGACGCGCTTCTCGATGGCGCGCTGGAAGAACAGATCCGCCGGGCGGCGGCGCAACAGATTGAAGATGATCTGCACCGACTGCACGCCGGGGAACTCGATCGCCTTCAGCGCCTCCTCGACGCGCTCGACGCTCACACCGTAGTGACGGATCTTGCCTTCCTTCACCAGGCGGTCGAGCGCACCGAACACCTCGGGCCGGTAGTAAACCTCGGTGGGCGGGCAATGCAGCTGCACGAGGTCAATCGCCTCGACCTCGAGGTTCTTCAGGCTGCGCTCGATCCAACCGCGCAGGTTCTCGTAGTTGTATTGCTCCGCGACGTGCGGCGAAGCGCGGCGGCCGGCCTTGGTCGCGATCCAGAACGGCTCCTTGCGTTCCCGACGCAGGCGGGCAAGCAGCTTCTCGCTGTGGCCGTCCCCGTACACGTCGGCCGTGTCGAAGAAGTTCACGCCCAGGTCCAGCGCCTGGTGCAGGGCAGCCAGCGACTCGGAGTCGTCCACCTGTCCCCAGGTGCCCCCAATCGCCCACGCGCCGAAGCTGACCGTCGAAATCTCGAAACCCGTTCTGCCGAGTGTGCGTAACTTCACTTGCTCCTCGCGAAACGCGGTACCACGCCGTTTCCGCTTCGTAAACGCCCGTCTCGAATCGCTCAACGCTCACGCCCGCACCATGCGCCTCGGATTTGCCATCTTCCTCGTCGTCCTGGGCAGCGTTCTTTACTTGGTGAACCGGCACGTGCTCCGCTGGGCTACCCGGGCCTTTTCGCTCTCCGACCGAGCTCGCCGCGCCGTGGCCTGGGCGCTCGCCTTCGGTCTGATCGGAATGCTCGGAGGGCGGCTGTTGTCGTGGATCGCGGCAGGCCCGCTCGTCACGACGCTGGTCGCCGTCTCGTCCACGTTGGAGCTCGCGGTGCTGATCAGCTTTGCGCTGCTGCTGCCCGCGGATCTCGTGCGCCTCGGGGCGTGGCTGTCGCGCCGCTGGCTCAACCGGAAAACAACGGTAAATTCGCACACTTCGGACGAACCGGTCGCCCCGGGAACCACGCATCTGGAACAGGTTCCACGTCGCGCGTTCCTCGAGCAGGCCGTGGCCAGCTCCGCGTTCTTGATCGGCGGTGGCAGCGCTCTGTACGGCGCTCTGGCCGGGCGCCAAGACTACGCGCTGGAAGTAGTGCCGATCCGCCTGCCCGGGCTGTCACGCTCGCTCGACGGGTTTTCGATCGTGCAGCTCTCGGATCTGCACATCGGTCAGTTCACCGGTCGCGCCGAGCTCGCCGCCGCCGAGTCCTTGGTGCGGAAGGCGCGGCCGGATCTGATCGTGCTCACCGGGGATCTCCTCGACAACGATCCGGAGCTTGCGCCCGAGCTCGGCGTGTTCGTGCGCCGTTTGCTGCCCCTCGCGCGCCGCGGCGTGATCGCGATCCCGGGCAATCACGATTTCTTCGCGGGCATCGATCCGGTCGTTGACGCCGTCGAGCGCGCAGGCGGCAGCATGTTGCGCAATCGCGGCACGTTGATCGGCGACGCCGGCGGGAGCTTCAGCCTGCTCGGCGTCGACGACGTCTGGGCGCGCCGCCAGGGCGGCGGACCCGATCTCGAGCGCACGCTCGCGACGTTGCCCAGGCAGGGCGGCAAGGTCGCGCCCGCGCTCGACGCGCCGCGGGTCTTGCTCTGTCACAATCCGAGTTACTTCGCAGAAGCGGCCGGCCACGTGCAGCTCCAGCTCTCGGGGCACACCCACGGTGGCCAGGTGAACCTGCTGGTGCGCCCCGCGGATCTGCTGTTGCCGGGCGGCTGGGTCGCGGGGCGCTACACGCGCTCGGGCTCCGACCTGTACGTGAACCGCGGCTTCGGCACGGTCGGCCCGCCCGCCCGCCTCGGCTCACCCCCCGAGGTGACGAAGCTCGTGCTCACGGTCTGAGCCGCAGAAAATTCCAGGGGCGGAGGCCGCGGCGAGTTTTCGCTGCACCGGATCGCTTTTGCCAACGAAAGCCGGACCAGAGCGCCACTACCCAGCCCATCGGACCGCGGTGCGGCCGAGACCGGCACATGCTCGCCCTCCGCGTACCTGCGCTCACGTGTTTGCTCGCCCTCGCCGCCTCGGCCTGTCAGGGTGCCGTAGAAGGCGGCGCGAGCCCCTGGGCCGACGCGGATGCCGGTGCACTCCCCACCGAGCCAGCCGATCCCGGTGTCACGAACCCGGGCTCAGCCGGTGCCGACCCCGTGATTCCGGATCCGGAGCGCCCCGGAGCTCCAGGCACTTCAGCGCCGGGAAGCGATCCAGCCCCTCCTGCCGACCCCGGTGTGGCCGATGTGAACCGCGTGCCGATCCATCGGCTGAACAACACCGAGTACGACCACTCGGTGCACGACGTGCTCGGTGTCAGCTCCCGCCCGGGCACGGCGTTCATCGCCGACGAGACTCTGTTCGGCTTCGACAACATCGCGGCCGCCGGGGGCATGAGCGACGCGCGCTTCGAACAATACTTCGACGCCGCCGAAGAGCTGGTCGACGAAGCCTTCGCCGACCAAGCATTGCGCGACCGCCTGCTCGTGTGCGAGCCCGCGGGCGACACGGACGAGGGCTGCGCGCGCGAGATCTTGTCGGACATCGGCTTGCGCGCGCTGCGCCGCCCGCCGACCGAGGCCCAGCTCGAGCGCTGGTTGGCTCTGTTCGGCGAGGCCGTCGAGCTCGGTGAAGATTTCGAAGGCGGCATCCGCCAGGCGCTGCGCGCGATCCTGGCTTCTGCGCGCTTTCTGTACCGCATCGAAATCGATCCCGCGCCCGACTCGGGCGAGAAGCACGCGCTCGACGGCTATGAGCTCGCCTCGCGCCTGTCGTACCTGGTCTGGAGCGCGCCGCCCGACCAGAAGCTCTACGCCGCAGCCGAAAAGGGCGAGCTCGCAGACGATGCGCGGCTGTCCGCCGAGCTCGATCGCCTGCTCGCCGACGCCCGCTCGGCGGCGTTCTCGTCGAGCTTCGCCGGTCAGTGGCTGGGCTTGAAGAGCCTCGCGAGCCACCAGGTGAGCCGCGAGGTTTTCCCCGATTTCGACGAGGCCCTGCGCAGCGCGATGATCGAGGAAGGCGAGCGCTACTTCGATCAGTTCCTGCGCGAAGGTAAGCCGGTCAGCGAGTTCTTCACGGCCGACGTGCTGTTCGTGAACGCGCCCCTCGCTCAGCTCTACGGCGTCGTAAAGCCCGCCAAGGATTTCGCGCCCGTCGTCGAAGCGGGCGACGCGCGCCGCGGCTTTCTCGGGCTCGCCGGTTTCCTGACACTCACCTCGTTCGCCGAGCGCAGCGCGCCGACTCTGCGCGGCAAATGGGTGCAGGAAAACCTGTTGTGCAGCCCGGTTCCACCCCCGCCAGCCACGGTTCCGGAGCTCGAAACCGAGGGCGGTGAACAGGCCGGCTCCGACAACGTTCGCGAGCGCCTCGAACGGCACCGCGCCGATCCCGACTGCGCCGGCTGCCACCGCCTGCTCGATCCGATCGGTCTCGGCCTCGAGAATTTCGATGCGCTCGGCGCGTATCGCAACGAGTACGCGAACGGCGACGCGGTCGACGCGAGCGGCGAGCTGCCCGACGGGCGCAAGTTCACGGGGCTGCTCGAGCTCTCGACGCTGCTCGCAGACGATCCGCGCTTCGCCGACTGCGCGACGCGCAAGCTACTCACTTACGCGCTGTCCCGCGAAGTCGTAGCGACCGACACGACCTATCTGAAACAGATCCGTGAAGCTTGGACGGCCGACGGCCTCGACTTCGCGTCGCTCTTGCGACGCATCGTGCTGAACGAGAGCTTCCGCTTCCGCCGGGGAGAGCCAGGATGAACCCGAGCCAACGTTCACGCCGCAGGTTTTTGCGGGGCGCTGGCGTCGCGCTCGCGCTGCCGTTCCTCGAGACGCTTTCGCCGCGGCCGCTCCGGGCGCAGGCAAGCTCGATCCGCCGCTACGTTGCGTTGTATTTTCCGAACGGCACGGCCGCGTTCTGGAAGCCCGTGGGCAAGGGCTCGTCCTTCACGCTCTCGCCGATCCTCGCGCCGCTCGAGTCGCTGAAGAGCTCGCTCACGGTGCTGAGCAACGTCTCGAACTACGCGCCGTTCGGCGGCCACGTCGAACCCAGCCACTCGAACCTCGGCGCTGCGACCTGGACCTGCGTCAAGCCGAGCGGAAACGGCAACGCCAACAGCGGCACGTCGATCGACCAATTGATCGCGGCGGAGATCGGCGACCAGACTCACCTGCCCTCGCTCCAGGTCGGGCTATCGACGCTCGACTCGTACACGGACGGCCTCCCAGGCCAGCACTCGCGCAGCATCTCCTGGCGGGCGCCCGATCAGCCGCTGTACAAGACCGTCAACCCGCAAGCGGTGTTCGATCGGCTGTTCGGCGACAACCCCTCGCCCTCCAACGGCGGAGAGCCCGATCCCGCGGCGGAGCGGCGGCGCGCGCTGAAGCAGAGCGCGCTCGACTACGTGCTCGAGGACGCCCGAGCCCTACAAAAGCAGCTCAGCCAGAGCGACCGCGCGCGGCTCGACCAATTCCTGACCTCGGCGCGCAGCCTGGAGAAGCGCGTGGCGGCGCCAGAAATGCCGAAGCCCCTGGCGAGCTGCGCCGGTGTCGCGCGGCCCGGTGCCACGTACACGGTCGGCAACGTCCCGGACGGCTACGACCGAAACGCGCACGCCGAGCTGATGATCGAGCTGGTGGCGCTCGCACTCGAGTGCGACGTCACGCGCGTCGTGAGCTTCATGCTCGACGACGCGCGCAGCGACTTCACCTATGATTTCCTCCAGAACCGCGAGTTTTCGGAGACGGGCTCGGAGCCGGGCAACGGTAAGGTCGGCGGCTACCACGGCGCGCAGCACGCCGGCGACCGAAACAACGGCTTTGCCACGATCGGCTACTGGAACTGTCAGAAAGCCGCGCAGCTCGCCGAGCGCCTGCGCGGCATCGACGAAGGCGACGCCGGCAACGCGCTCGACAACACAGTCATCACCTTCGCGAGCGGCATGAACGGCGGCAACCACGACGCACGCGAGCTGCCGATCGCGCTGCTCGGCGGCGGCGGCAAGCTCGACTCGGGAACGGTGCTGAAGACCGGTCAACACCTGGCGTTCGCAGACGAAACCCGCCTCGCCGACGTGCACCTCACGGTTCTGCGCGAGGTATTCGGGGCGAAGGCCGAAAAGTTCGGGGCGAGCAGCGGCATCCTCCCAGACTTGCTTACCTGAGGTGTCCGGTGTTTCCGGCGACGAACCACAGGTGCAACCAGGCAAGTGCTATCTTGGAGCCCGTGCCTTCGTTTCGTGAAGTGTACGACACGCACTTCTCGTTCGTGTGGCGCGCCGTGGCGAACCGGGGCGTGCCACGCGCTGCGCTCGACGACGTCGTGCAAGAGGTGTTTCTGGTCGTTCACCGGAAGCTGCCGGAGTTCGAGGGCCGCTCGAGCATCCGCACCTGGCTTTCCGGCATCGTGCGCCGCGCCGTGGCCGACCACCTGAAGAAGCGCGGCAATCAGCTGCTCGCGCGCGACGAGCTCGAAGATTTTCCGGCCGACAAGGACGAGCCGAGCGTAGTCGTCGAGAAGCGCGCAGCGATCCAGCTCGTCGAAGAGCTGCTGTCCAAGATGAGCGAGGCGCAGCGCGAGGTGTTCGTGCTGTACGAGCTCGAGCAGCTGACGACCCGCGAGATCGCCGAGCTCACCGCCGTGAACGAGAACACCGTGCAGACGCGGCTCAAGGCCGCGCGCCAAGTTTTTCAGCAAGGGGCAGCGCGGCATCGTGCCGTGCTGGCCCGGAAAGACTCCGATGGAACTGGATCCCTTCGCCCAGCGCCTTCTCGAAATCACTCGTGAGGCGCGGACGCCGAGCGAGCGGGACAAGCAGCGCGTCGAGCGCGCGCTGTCGGTGAGCCTCGGTCTGGCCGCGTCCGCGGCAGCGGGTTCGGCTTCGGGCGCCGTGCTGTCCGGCGCTTCGGCCGCTGCCACGGCGAGCGGTTCGGCCACGGGTCTCGTCGCGCTGAAGTGGCTCGGCGCCGCCGCGCTGACGGCCTCGGCGCTGACCGCCGGGTACCTCG
>JALYWZ010000266.1 GCA_030852505.1 Myxococcota bacterium
CGCTCTCACGGCTCCGGGTGGCGCGCTCGAGCGGCGCTTTCTCGAGCAGCGATTCGCCGCCGCGCGCCTGGCCGTAAACGTGCAGGGCGTGCGCTGGCCTTCGGCGGTGCGCTCCGATCTCGGCGGGCACGCGGAATACCTGCTGCGCTCCTTCGAGCTCGACGCGAGCGGCCGATACCGGCCCGCGCTGCTCGAGAACACGCCCGACCCAGCGCGTCTCGAACGCGAGCCGACCTTGCGCGCCGACTTCGTGAGGTGGCTCCGCGAACCCGAAAACTTCGGAGCGGTCTCGCGGGGTGTTGCGTTGATCCCGCAGCGATTCCTGTCGGACCGCGCGCTCTCGGTGACCCCTCGCGGGCTGTCGCGGCTCGCCAATCGTCCGTTCTCGGGAGTGTTTACGAAAGCGGAGCTCGGCGAGCTGCGCTTCGACGAGGGCAGCGCGGTGCGCTCCGTGGCGGGCCTGCTGCGCCGCCTGGACGCTCTCTCCTGCCCGGGGTGCCACGCGGCCCGCAGCGTGGCGGGCTTCCATTTGCTGGGCGACGAGCCGTCCGACGCCACGCCGGGCAACCGCCTGAGCTCGGGGTCGTCGCCGCACGTTCGGGACGACCTTTCGCGCAGGCTCGCGTTCGCGAAACGCGCGGGCGAGCCTGGAAACGACGACAGCCAGCCGTTCCCCGAGCGCGGGGCGTACGCGGGCTACGGCGCGCACTGCGGGCTCGGCGGCGATCCGAGCTTTGCCGATTGGGGTTGCGCGAGCGGACTTCTCTGCAAACCGTACGACGCGCCGGCGGGCGACGGCGTCGGCCA
Organism: Myxococcota bacterium; assembly: GCA_030852505.1. Classification (GTDB taxonomy): domain Bacteria; phylum Myxococcota_A; class Polyangia; order Polyangiales; family Polyangiaceae; genus PMG-095. Next base: position 808 of record JALYWZ010000266.1, read on the forward strand.
GTGCATGCCCGAGGTGGGAGGCTTCGCTGGAGACGCGTGCGAGCTCGGGCCGCTCCAGGCCAAGCGCAACGGCCGGCGCGATCGTGTGGCGCGCGTCGAACGCTCGGGGTGCGCGGGCAACGCCGTCTGCGACACCAACGCCGTCGGCTTTCCGGGCGGCATGTGCGCCGAGTCGTGCGACGCGCTGTCGCCCTCGGCCGCGTGCGGCGCGATCGCGATCCTCGATCCGTTCAACGCCTGCTTGGCGCGGAACGAGCCGTTCTCGACCTGTATCGCAGAGCACGTGCGCCCCGCGGGGCTCAGAGCTTGTGGCCCCGAGGCGCCGTGCCGCGACGACTACGTCTGCGCGCGCGGCGCGACCGCCGACGTCTGCCTACCGCCCTATTTCCTGTTCCAGCTGCGAGTCGACGGTCACCGCTGACCGCCGACTCGCGCTGGCCGGTCGCGCTCAGAACGGAATCGGGCCCGGGAAGCCCGGCGGGAAGATGCCGCCGTTGCTTTCGCCGATCTTCACGTCGACCACGTCGGGGCAGGCCTGGATGGCCGCGGTGCAGGCGTCCCAGTCGCTCTCGGCGTCGACCTCAACGTTCGCGCTCTCGTTGGAGGTGCTGCAATTGCAGGTCCACACGCCGTTGACCTGCGAGCAGGAGGTGAAGAGTGTCCCGTACAACCACAGGTCGAAGTCGCCGACCGTGCCTGCCTGGCGGCAATCGACCTGAGCGTTGCAGTACCCGCCGCCTGCGGTCTGGGAAGCCGGTGCGCAGGTGATCGGGCCTTCCAGCTCCACCCCCGTGACGTCGCAACCCGCGCTGACTTGCCCGCAGAGTGCGCCGTCCGTGGGTAGCTCCACGTCGAAGCGCGTCGAGCTGCGCTCATTGCTGCAGTTACAAGTCGAGCGCCCGGTGCTCTGACTGCTGCAGTAGATGTAGCGGTTTTGGACGAGGGTGGCGAACACGCCTTCCGAGACCTCCGCGGTCTGCGAGCACTGGGTTTGCGACTCGCAGTAGCCCGACCCGCCGCTCGTGTTTTGTGGGACGCACACGGGCTCACCGAGCTCGGGCGGCGTATCCTCGCAGAGCGGCAGCAGCGTGTCGCAGGCGGTGGTGCCGTCCTGTCCGCTGATTTGGTACTGGTAACCGTTCTGGCAGGAGCACAGCTGCACGCTGCCGCTTTGCGTACAATTCGCGTAGCGCATCCGCGACACGCCGGCTTCGACGCCGTCCTCGATTTCGAAGGGACGCGTGCAGGTCTCTTCCACGTAGCAGTAGCTCGAGGTGCGCGAGGCACTGGTCTTCGAGCACTCTTCGGGGCCCGGGTTCGGGACCTCGCCCGACGCACAGAAGTCGGCGATCGCCGAGCAGGCGGCGCTGCCCGCGAGCCCGGTGATCGTGTATTGGTCCACCTGCGGCCTCTTGCCGTCCTGACACGCACAGATCCAGCTACCGTTCCGCTGGTCGCTGCAGCTCGTGTAGAGGTACTGACCGTCATCGCAGGTCATCTCGACGTAGCAATCGTAAATGCTCGTGCCGAGCCCGACCGGGGTGCAGCCCGCGGGCGGCTCGGGCGGGTCGGGGATGTTGGGGTCGCCGGCTTGCGGCATGCTCTTGCCGCCGCCCATCGACGGGACTCCGCCCGTGACGCGTCCTCCCGCGGCGGGCGCTCCACCCTTGCCGATGGTGCCGCCGGTGCCGATCGTTCCACCAGTTCCCCCCTTGCCGCCCGAAGGCGACGGGTCACCCGCGAAGCCGCCGGTGCCGCTCGCCTCACCACCGGCCCCGCCTTCTCCGGGCGGATTCGGCCGGGATGAGCCTTGCCCCGCCTCTCCGGCCTCTGAGCCGGGCCCATCGGGGGACAGACCGGATTCGCCACCGCATGCGCCGAACAGCACAACGCTCACACCAAACAACCCGTACAAATTTAAAGCCCGCATTCAGACCTCCACGCGCGCAGAGAATAACACGAATTCACGTGCCAGCAGCGGCGAAGTAAGATTCCCTGCCGCTTCGCCGAAGGCACCTGCACCGATGACGACACCGCGACCAAGGAACGGATGGGCTGACCGCTCGCGGCTCCCGAAGTCGCGGCTCCCGAAGTCGCGGCTCCCGAAGTCGCAGCTCCCGAAGGCGCTCGTCGCGCGGCAGGGCGGCGGCCGCTGGATCGCCGGATTGTTGCTATTAGCGCTCGGCTGCGGAGACTTCGACGAGACCTCCTCCGGCACGAGCCGCGGTTTGCGTCACGTTGCCGCGCCGGTGCGCTTGCCCGCGATCGACGAGGCTGCGCGGCGCAACGTGATCATCGTGATCGGCGACGGCATGCAGCTCGCGCACGAGGTCGCGACCAGCCGCTACCTTTACGGCAAGGACGACGGCCTGTCGTTTCACCAGCTGCCCACGCGCCTGTTCAAGACCACCTGGGACGTGAACGTGTACAACGCGCGCGCGTCGCAGCGCGGCGTCGCGCCGTACTCTCCGAACACCTTCGACCCGATGGTCGGCTACGACATCAACCTCGGGGGTGAAGCGCCATATCCGCTCTTGCCCGACACGGCCGAGCGCCGCGCTTACTTCTTGAATCCGTTGATCTATCCCGACAGCGCCTCGACCGCGACGGCGATGGCCACGGGGGTCAAGACCGATTCCAGCAACATTTCCTGGTTCACGGGCGATCCGGTCAACGGCGCGCTGGCCACCTCGCCGCAGACGCTGCGCCGGCGCTACGGCATGTCGATCGGCTTCGTGACCACCGTGCCGCTGTCGCATGCCACGCCGAGCGGCTGGTTCGCGCACAACCCCGAGCGCTTCGCCTACTGGGCCCTCGGTCACGAGATCTTGACCGAGACGCGCCCGGACGTCGTGATCGGCGGCGGGGTGCAAGCTGGCACCTCTTACCTCGACTCGGTCGACGTCGAGGCCATCTACGCCGACCCGAGCTACCTGGTGGTCAAGCGCGAGCCCGGCGTCGACGGCGGCGAGAGCGTGCTCGCGGCCGCGGAGAAGGCGCTCGGCATGGGCAAGCGGCTGTTCGGCGCCTTCGGCGGACCGGACGGCAACTTCGAGTCACCGGTCCCGGTGCACGCCCCCGGAGATCCGTCGGTGGCGCGCGGCTCGATCGAAAACCCGCGTTTCGCTGACGCCGCCGTGGCGGCGCTCGAGGTTTTGTCGGCCAACCCCCGCGGGTTCTTCCTGCTCGCGGAGCAGGGCGACGTGGACTGGTCGAATCACTCCAACGACTTCCCGCGCATGATCGGCTGCGTCACGGATCTGCACGAGGGCGTGCAGGCGATCCTCGACTTCGTCGATCGTCCGGGCGACGCAGTCGACTGGTCGAACACGACGATCGTCGTCACTGCCGATCACGCCAATAGCTACCTGCGCCTGGAGAGCGAGCTCGGCGCGGGAGAGCTGGTGGTGCGAGATCCGGTGACCGGCGCTTACCCGCCCGGCAAGATCAGCTATGCGACCGGCTCGCACACCTCCGAGATGGTGATGGTGTACGCCAAGGGCCCCGGCGCGGCCTTCCTCGAAGAGTCGGCCACGGTGTACCCGGATCATCCGACGATCATCGACGATACGGCGCTGCACGCGATGACGCTCGAAACCGCGCGCCGCTAGCGAGCCTTCGAACAGCGCCCGCCGCCACCGAGCGCGAGCGAAGTCGAGCCGGCTATCTGGTCGCCCACTTCGGGACCTTGAGTTACTTTTCCTTCACCGGCTACGGCCAGTGTCAAGTAAAGTGTCAGGTACACCGATGCGCACGCGAAAAAAGCACAAGCTCGGAAACTCGCCGCTGACTCTGGTGCTCTGCCAAGTCCGGTTTTCGCCGCTCCTGCTGATGGGCGAGTACGTGCCGCGCATCCAGGACCGATTGAGGCAGCAAGGCTACCCCATCAACGCCAGCGCCAAGGTGAGAGAGTTCCAACTTACGGCGACGGGAGCGGCTGCGCGTGATCGGGAGCGCTGGGAGTTCATGTCGAAGGATCGACGGGCGAGCGTCGTCATCACCGAGGGTTTCGTCGTACTGCAGACGACCGCCTACGATGACTTCGAGAAGTTCGTGGCGGACCTCAATGAGGTGGTCTCGACCGTGAACGAGACGGTTGGAGGCTTGTTGCTTGAGCGCATCGGGCTGCGCTACGTCGACGCCATTGTCGCCAACGCGGGCGAGACATGGCGAGACTACGTCCAGCCGTCCTTGCATGGTTTCGACAGCCCATTGTTCAAGGGACCGGAAACGCTTCGCTTGCACCAGACCATCGCCGCAACTGACGTAGGTCAAATCATCGTACGGCTTCACCAAAACGTCGACGCGGCGATGTTGCCGCCGGACCTCGGAACCGGCGCATTAAGGGCGGTGCCCCAGGTCGCAAAGCCGGGTGAACTAGTGACGCTCGTGGATGTCGACCATTACGCGCCCCTCGACGCGCGCGAGTACGAGCCTAAACACTTGGAAGACGTTGCCTGGAAGCTGAAGGAAGGGGCCTACGCAGTGTTCGCCGATCACATCGTGACGCCGCATGCCTTGGAGGTATGGAAATGACGCCCGAACCTGGGGCCGCGCTGCTGCTCGAGGCTTGGAGCACGTCGGTTGCCCCGTCGCAGTCAACGGATCGGACACGAGTGCCGGCCAGCTTTCCATTCGTTTTACCGCTGTCCTCTTCGAGTAGCCGAGCGGAGCACGACTGGCTTGCGATGTTTCCACAATCCTCGACGCTCCGATGTGACGCGGCGGACTTGCCGACGGCGAGCCCGCGCATCCCTCAAGTTCTACCGGACACGGCGCGTCAACTGGTAACTCTTCAGGCGCGTTGGGGGCTCACGAAGACACAGCTCGCTCAGATCTGCCGAGTGCAGCGACAGACGATCTATGACTGGCTCGCCGGCAACTTCGAAGCGGAGGGCAACAACGCACGCAGGCTCGCGGACCTCTTCGCCTTCACTTGCGACCTGCAGGCCACGGGTGCGCAGCCGCTCTCGGCGCGCGACCTCACCCGAATGCTATCTGACGGGACCACGATCCTGAGCGTTCTCTCGACGGACCGGCTGGACCTCCGCCACGTGCGCGCAATACTCGATAGGTTCCAGGAAGACGGCCACGCGATCCGCTCGAGGTCGGCAGCCGCTGCGCGCGAACGCTACGGGTGGCAACCGCTTTCGGAGAGCGAGGCCGAACGCAATCTCGAAGCCAATCTCGACGACTTCGTCGATGGCTAATCCTCCTGATGCCGACGACGCTGGGAGCCGGCTGCGGGCACTCGGCTGGCATCAGGGAGCGCTGATCCCCATCGCGCGAGGGACGGGGCTCCCGGAGATCCTCGTGGAGGCGTTCGAGCATGCGATCGTCGCATCTCAGGATTGCGACATCGTCGCGAACGTCAAGACAGAGGCGGCGGTCGACCTCCTGCCCGCGGTCGTGAGCTCTGAATCGAGCGCCGATCAACTCTACGGAAAGAATCCTCGCAAGCTGTGCTTGGCGCTGGGCAACGGGCAGTTCGCGACCGTCGACGTGAGGCGGCGAGTCACGGTTGAGAAGTCGCTGGTATCTGCCATTGAACCCGTCACGAGCGCTTCTCTCTCCGTCAGCGAAAGAAAGGTGCTGGCGAAGTGGCTGGGGAAACGCTACACGCGCCCAGCCTTTCCCGACGCCTTCAACGAACGTCTCCGTCCGAATACGTCCAAGCTCGATAGGCTCTTGAAACGCGCGGAAGGTAGACAAGTCACCGCGATCCTCCTTCAGTTGAACACGGAGGTCGAGCTTGAGCAGGCGCAGACATACAGCGCGATCGTGTGGTTCGCCTGCCGTCCGGCTGTTGCCGAAGACTCCGAGATTCGCTTACAACTCGAAGAATACGCCGCTGCCTTCGCCCAGGTGCTCGAGGCGTGCGAAGGCGTTCACGTCGAGGA
>JALYWZ010000974.1 GCA_030852505.1 Myxococcota bacterium
GCGCGCCACCACCGAGATCCAGTCGCCCGCTGCCGACGGCTCGTTCTCGAGCGCGTCGCGCAGCGCGCGCACCGCGATCTCGAAGGCGCGGTCCTTCTCGCCGAGCTCGTTCTCGGCCAGGAAGATCGCCTCGTCACGCACGGCGAGCCGGCTCGAGACGAGCTCTTCGCCCTCGGCGCGCGCCTCGAGCACCTTCAATAACTCTTGGGAGTTACCTGAGGCCCGCACCAGCGGTTCGAGCAGGGTCGCCGCGGCGAGCCGGGTCGGCTCGATCGCGAGCAGGCGATCGAGCCCTTGCCGGGACAGCCGCTCGTCGTCGTCGAGCGCGATCGCCTCCTTGAACGCTTCGAGCGCGCCGCGCGCGTCAGACATCCGCGACAGGCGGATCTGCCCGAGCCGGCCGTAGAGCGCCGCGCGCTCGTCGCGCTCGACCAGACCGATCTCGGACACGAGCGTGTCGGCGTACTCCTGGAAGCGGCCGTTCTGCTCGAGCAGCGGCAACAGGCGCGCGTGCAGCTCGCGCGACGGCCCGAACCGCTCGGCGAAGCTGCGGTAGGCGGCGATCGCCTCCTCCGAGTCCCGCACCTTCGCGGTCCGGAGGTCGAGCGCCTTGACGGCGAGCTCCCGCGCCTCGCTTCGATCCTTGGCTCGCTCCGCGCGGTACGCGAACACGTCCGAGAGCCCGATGTCGTCGCCCGATTCCCGGTAGGCGGTCTCGAGGCGCGTCAGCGCTTCGTCCGTCCACGGCGAGCCGACCAGCGCGCGGAACGCCACGAGCGCCCGCGGCTTGTCGTTGATCTCATCGGCGAGCCGAGCCAGCCGCCGCGCCGCCGCCTGCCGTGCTTCCTTCTCGGGCTCGAGCTTGACGATCGTCTCGAGCACGCTGGCGAGCGCCTTCAGATCCGTGCCTTCTGCGAACTGCTCGGCGATCCTGCGCGCCGCCTCGAGCAGCGACGGCGCGTCGCCGCCGGTCTCGAGCACCTTGTTGAAGGCGGCTTGAGCGCGCTTCACGTCGCCCGTGCGCAGGTAAACGCTGCCGACGTCGACGCCGACCCGTGCCCGCACCCCCGGGTCGCGGTGCGTCGACAGCGCGCGCGACAGGAGCCTCGCCGCTTGTTCCGGCTGGCTCAGCGACAGGCTCAAGTTGACGAAGCGCTGCCGGAGCGCGTCGTCGCCGGGATCTCCCGCGACCACCGGCGCGAGCAGCTCGAGCGCGCCGCTCAGATCACCGAGCGCGTCCTGGCGCAAGATCCCGAGCCGACGCTGGACCTCGACGCGCCGCGGCCCGCGCACGTGCTTGAGCTCGAAGGTCAGCATGCTCACCGCGCGCTCGGTGTTGCCGGCGTGCAGGAATGCGTCGGAGAGCGCGGCGGCGGCGCGCGGCATCAGCTGCTTGTGCTCGAGCAGGCCCTCCGCCGACTTCAGCGCCATCTCGTGCACGGGGTCGATGCGCAGCAACCCCTCGAGGTGCGTGAGCGCGCGCTCGGGGTTCTTCAGCACCGAGAAACACAGGTCGACCAGCAGCTCCAGATGGAGCTTGGCCTCGGCCGGCTCGGGCGGGGGCTGGCGCTCCAGGGCCTGCTCCAGGATCTCGATCACGTCCGCGTGACGCCCGCCGGCGATCAACCGACGCATCACGTCTTCGCGCACGTTCTCGTCGTCGGGCGCAAGCTTCAGGATCCGCCGCCCGGCGAGGATCGCGAGCTCGTCCGCCTCGTCCAGGGTCACCGAGATCCCGAGCGAGCGCCGCAACAGCCCGAGCTTCTCCTCGGTCGAGGTCTCGCGCGTCTCGGCCTCGAGGTAGAGCTGAGCGAGGCGCACCATGCGGCCGGCCGTCATCAGCAACGACTCGAGCCGGCCGAACGCCGCCGTGTTCGCGGGGGAGGCCGAGAGCGCGCGCTCCGCGAAGCCGATCGCCGCCTCGGTGTCCCCGTGCACGTCGGAGAAGAACTCCGCGGCCTTCAGGAAAATATACGTCTGCTGCTCGGGCGCGAGCAGCTTCACGCGTTTGTCGTGCGTGACCTGCTCGTAGTTTTGCGCGAGCTCCGCCACCTTGCCGTGCTTCTGCGCGGCGCGATGCAGCTCTGCCCAGGTCTCCTCCGCGTTCTCACCCTTGGCGGCGGAGCTCACCAGCATCTCGAGCACTTCGCCCGGATCGTCCAGCCGCTCTTCCATCGCCTGCGCGATCTCCCAGAGCTTGATCTGGAGCACGCTGACTGGGCGCCTCCGGGCCTCCGCCTTCGGATTGATCGACGACATCCGCTACTCGTGAGAGACGGTATCATTCATTGCGTCGCGCTTGCGCAGACAGCGCGCCATCTCGCGCTCTCCGGCGGACTGGCCGATCGGCCGCGACGACGACTACTTCGTGTCCCGAACGGTGCGACGAGAGCCCACCTGCGACGCGAGCTTCGGCAGCAGCCCAGGCAGCCAGCGCTCGAAGAAACG
>JALYWZ010000267.1 GCA_030852505.1 Myxococcota bacterium
TCGTCGCCCGCACGCTCGAGCCGCTGATCCGCGCCATGGGCGACCGCCCGCGCTCGGAAGATCTGCTGCGGCTCGTGATCTGTGACCCTGCCATGGGCTCCGGCGCGTTCCTCGTCGCGGCTTGTCGTTACCTGGCCGATCAAGTCGTGGCCGCCTGGACGCGCGAATCCGCAGAAGGCCTCCCGCTCTTCGACGGCCTCGACCCGACCGCGACCACCGAAGAACACGCCGCGCGGGGCGGCAAGACCAAGCTCGCGCTCCTGGCGGATGCCAAGGAAGACGTCGTGAATCATGCGCGCCGGCTGGTTGCGCAGCGGTGCCTGTACGGCGTCGACAAGAACCCGTTTGCGGTCGAGCTCGCGCGGCTCAGCCTGTGGCTCGTCACCCTGGCGCGGAACGACCCGTTCACGTTCGTGGACCACGCCTTGCGCCACGGCGACAGCCTGGTCGGCCTGAGCTTCGAGCAGATCCGCGCCTTCCACTGGAAGCCCAAAGAACAGCTCGAAACCACCGCGGGTGCGCTGAAACAGGCGCTCGACGAAGCGATTCAGCTCCGGCAGGAGATCCTGAGCCTTGCCGGGGATTCCAGCCGTGAGGGCCAAGCGCGGAAGTATCACTTGCTGGCCGACGCGAGCGACGCGCTCGACCGCGTGCGCTTGATTGGCGATCTCGTGGTGGGGGCGTTTTTCGCGTTCGAGAAAGACAAGGATCGCGAGGCGGAACGCAACCGGCGCGTGGACTTGGTGGAGCGCTGGCTCGCGGCCGAGAGCAGCGCCGAAGAGCGCGCGCTCAAGGCGGAGCTCGGAGAGATGCAGGCCGAGCTCCGGAAGACGCAGGTGCCGTTCCACTGGATGCTCGAGTTCCCGGAGGTGTTCTATCTGGAACGGCCGGATCCGCTGGAGGGTGGAAGGGTGAACGGGGCGGCATTTGTGGAGGCGTTCGTGGGGAATCCGCCGTTTGCTGGCAAGAACGGCATCAGCGAAGCGGGTGGCCCGGCGTACTTGCCATGGCTACAGACCATCCACGAGGGGGCCCACGGCAACGCCGATCTCTCGGCGCACTTTTTCCGACGCGCGGCGACGTTCACGGGTCGGCACGGCACGATCGGTCTGATCGCCACGAACACGATCGGCCAGGGCGACACCCGCGCCACCGGGCTTCAATTCCTGGTTGGTCACGGGTTCACGATCTTCGACGCAACAGCGAACCTCTCGTGGCCCGGAGACGCAGCGGTGACGGTGTCCGTCGTGCAACTCGCGACCGGGAACCCGAGCAAGAACCTGGAACGTCGCCGAGACGGAAAACTGGTTAGTGCCATTAGTTCGCGGTTGCGGGCAAAGCCGGAGCGTCCGGATCCGAAGCCGCTGACCAGCAACGCGGACCGCAGCTTTCAAGGCAGCATCGTCCTCGGCATGGGCTTCACGCTGACGCCCGAAGAGAAGGGCCGGCTTATCACCAAAGACGGCCGCAGCGACGAGCGCATCTTCCCCTATCTGGGCGGCGAAGAGGTGAATACGAGCCCGACGCAAGCGCATGACCGCTACGTGATCAGCTTCGGACAAATGGAGCTCAGCGAAGCGGAGCAATGGCCGGACCTGTTGGCGATTGTGCGCGAGAAGGTGAAGCCGGAACGCGACGCCAACAATCGCGAGAACTACCGCCTTTTCTGGTGGCGGTTCGGAGAAGGCCGTCCCGGCCTCTACGCCGCCATCGCCCCCCTCTCGCGCTGCTTGGTGACCGCCCGCGTCAGTAAGCATCTGATGTTTTGCCTCCAGCCGTCAGATCGCATCTTTTCCGAACAGCTCTACGTGTTCCCTCTGGAGTCCTTCTCCGCCTTCGCCCTCCTCCAATCCCGCATCCACGAATTCTGGGCCCGTCTGCTTTCTTCGTCGATGAAGACCGATCTCCGCTACTCCGCCTCCGACTGCTTCGAAACCTTCCCGTTCCCGCTCCCCGACCCCCGCAGCGTGATCCCCGAGCTCGAGTCCCTCGGCCAGGCGCTCTACGAAGCGCGAGCCGCCTACATGCTCGACACCCAACAAGGCCTGACCAAGACCTACAACGCCTTGAAAGACCCCGCCTGCGACGATCCCCGCATCCTCGCCCTGCGCGCCCAGCAGGAAGAGCTCGACCGCGCCGTGCTCCGCGCCTACCCGCGCCTGCCTGGCTTCGGCGCCCCCGACGCCCTCGGCTGGAGCGACCTCGACGTCCCGCCCTTCTGCATCGCCACCCCCGAAGACGCCGCGCGCCTCGCCGCCTTCGAAGACGAAGTCATCGACCGCCTGTTCGTCCTCAACGAACAACGCGCCCGCGAAGAAGCCGCCCTCGGCCGCGCCGGCACCACCAAGAAAGCCAAGTCCCCCGCCAAGCCTCGCGCCGCCAAGGCTTCCAAAGCCACCGCGACGGACACCGCCGCCGCCCCCGACAAGCCCCGCAAGAAGCGCGGCGACCCCTCCGAAGGCCAGGGCTCCCTCGGCCTCGGCTGATCGAGCCGGGCGGGACCCGCGCTACACGCCCGAAGCTCTCTGACGCAGGCGAATGCGTTCGTACAGCCGCAGCTCGGTCTCGTGCGCCAGCTCCACGACGACCGCGAAGCGCTGTCGGAGGACCCTGTTGGCGGCCCATCCGGCCTCGCAACGAACCACGAGGTAGTAGCGGTCGCCGTACTCCGACGTGTTCCGCTGGAACGCAGCACTCGCGGTCTGCACAGTGCCCTTCTCGCGAACCTGCGGGCCGGGGTTCAAGTCACAATCGTATCGGCTCTTGATCTCCGGATGCTTGCCCTCTTCGCGAGCGCGCTTCCGGTAATGGTCGAACACCAGCTCTGGCGTGCATCCTCGCTTCAGTCGAAAGCTCATCGTCACGCCGGCGTAATCGGCGCGGGTGTGCCGCACCGGCGGATCGAACGCGAGCGTCACCCGGATGGTGCGTCGCCCCGCTTGAAACAACTCAGGGATCGGGATCTCGTACACCGCGAAGTGATCGAGCGGCAGCTCGTCTTCGGCGTAGAGCACCACGCGCGAGTCGTCCGAGTAGGCGGCTCGCTCGAGGTCCACTGCGCCGTATCCGCAGACTGCGCGGGTCCGTTCCTCGCCCTGGCTCTCCAGGCGCTCGAGGGCCGCATCCGGCAGATGGCTCGCGCCGACGAGCAAGGCACGCACCAGGTTGGCAGAAGCCGTCGGTAGGCGTCGTAGGATCTGGCTGGCCTTCAGCGCGACTAGCGGCGCCGCATACGACGTGCCGGAGCCGCTCGCGAACAGCCGCTCTGTCGGACGGTAGTGCAGCGAGAGCACACCGGCGCTCCCCAGCGCCTCTCCACCTTTCAACGATCTAGTCACCGGATCGAAGACCAGGGTGCCGCCGAGATCGACCAAGTCCGGCTTCACCGCCCCGCTCGCCCCCGGACCCGTGCGTGTGAACGGCGACGGCTCGTGAGCTCTCGTGATCGGCCGCACCCGCACCGAATCGCCGAGCTCTACGTCCAAGCCCTCTCCGTGCGCGAGCGAGCCCACCGTGAGGACATTCAAGGCACCTGCCGGTTCGAGAAGTCGATTCTCGTTCTCGAGCAGGTACCCCGGGTACTCGGTGACCGCCTCCTCCAGCCTCTCTCCCTTTCTCGGCTGACGATTGCCAGCGGAAACGACGATCACGACATCGAGCTCGCTCGCCAGCTCGTCCAGCGTCGCTGCCCACGCACCGACCCGGCCGCTCTTGTACACGCTCGTGCGATCGCCGAGCGCGACGACGAACACGCGGCAACCGAAGCGCTCGTGCAAGGTCGTGATCGCTTCCCGCATCTGCGCAGGGACGAGCTTCTTGTCATCGAAGCCGCCCTGTTCGTTGACCACCTTCGCCGAGCACAATCTCGCGAAGGGTGCGAGTTTGCCCGCGGCGAGCTGATCCCGCAGGTTGCCGAACGCCGCTATCGATGCCACCCGCGTGCCGTGGCCCCAATCGTCGGCTTCTCCTAGGTATTGGGGCACCCCGATCGAACCAATGAGCAGCGCTTCCAGCAGCGGGTGCGCGTTGATTCCGCTATCGATGACGCCGATCACCGGCGCCTCCTCGTCGACAGCAGCGGGCAGTGGCAGGCTCGCTAGATCGCTGTCAATGGCTTGCTGTGTCGCGAGGTCCGGCTCGGGAGGCCGGTCCACGGACGCCACCTCTTCGATCGTCAGGACCGTGCGAATGACGCCGCCGGTGGCTCGGATCCGCAGCATCGTCAACGACGGGCCGAGGTATTCGTCGAGCACCTCGGCGCCCTCTGCTTCCACCAGCGCTTGGATTTGCCGGAGCTTCCGCTCTCGCAGCAAGCGCTCGCCAAAGTCCCAGATCTCGACATCGAGCACTGCCGCTTCGGTGTCCGAAAAGTCTTCCGGCTCGGTGAACCCAGCTTCACGCAACCGCAGTCCGATGCGGTCGCGCGGCTCGACAGTGCCAATCGATTCGATGAACGGCACGAACCCGGAATAGGGCGCGTTCTTCTGGCCCTCCCGGATTTCCCCGGCGTACGCCTCGAACCGTTCGCGCAGCTCCCGCATCTCGTCGGAGGACGAGAACAGCACCAGGGTGCGATCCGGATCGCTGGAGAGGACGGTCAAGCCGAGCTTCTCCCAGTGCTCTTCGAGAAGCACCTTTTCCATCTGTACGCGCAGGATCAACGACGGCGTGATGAACTTCGGTCGCCGCCGCTGCTGTTGTGCGGCGATTGCAGCGTCCAGCTCGGCCTGCAGCCGGGTACTGTGCTCCTGGCGTTCTCGCTTTGGCGCAGCGCCCCCGAAACTTGGCTTGCGCCGCTCGAGCCGCCCCGGCAGCCGAACCAGCCGCAGATGCTCGTAGCGAGCCATCCTAGGATTTCTGCGTCAACCGTGCGTTGCCTGAGCGGCGCCGTTCCTCGTCCTGCAGGCCCTCCACGAAGTCGCCTTCCTGCACCTTCGCATGCCGTTCGATGATCGCGGTGCGCATGGCTTGCACACACACTCGCTCGATCTCTGCGTAGGAATAGCCGTTCAACTTCGAAGCGTACCGGCTGGGATCGAACGCAATCTCGACGTTCCTGAACTTCATCGCCAGAAATCCCCTCACCATCTCCTGATCCGGCTTGTCGAACCAGATCACCTCGTCGAAACGCCGCCAGATCGCGGCATCCAGCGTCTGCTCGAGGTTCGTGGCGGCGATCATGAAGCCCTTGGGCTGGATGCGATCGATGAACACCAGCAAGCTATTGACGACCCGTCGCAGCTCGTTGTGCTCGGTCGTATCTTCCCGCGAGCGCGCGAGCGCATCGAACTCATCGAGAAACAGCACACACGGTTGCTTGCGCGCGAACTCGAAAATCTTGCGCACATTCCCGGCGGTCTCGCCCAGGTAGGAGGAGATCAACCGGTCGAGCTTGACCACGAACAGCGGGAGGCCGAGCTCGTAGGCGAACACCTCGGCGCCCAAAGTCTTGCCGCAGCCCGGTGGACCGCAGAACAATAACTTGGACCGCACGGGAAGGCCCTTCTTGCGGATGTCCTCCCCGCGGCGAAACTCCTTCATCAGGCGCTCGAAGACGCGAGCGTTCTGCGGCGACAGCGCGATGTCGTTCCGCGTGTGCGACGGCTGGAGCTTCTCGACGAAATCCGCGGCGCCATCGGGGAAGGGGAGCAGCGGAGCGAGGCCCAGCGTTCCTTTGGGCTTGGCTGGCGCGTTCTCCAGGGTGCGGCGTAGCGAACGAGCCAACACGCGGTTGTTCTTCTGCTCCTCCTCCTGGATGATCTGCTCGGCAACGGCGCGAAACTCGTCGTCTCGCCCATAACTCGCGAGCAGCTTCCTCATCAGTTCACCGCGTGCCATCGCTCCTGCCTCGTACGCCTTCTCGGGGCATGGTTCTGCATGCGCGTTCAGCCGGCAAGGTCATTCTTTGGAAGCGCCCGGGAGTACATCAAAGGTCCGTAATAATTACCCTTTCGGCGCCTTCGGGGTGGCGAGCGCAAGGCGGGGCCCTGCTTTGCCGGCGTAGGCGCCACGCGGACTCTCGACGAGCTGGCAGCTGACTAACGAACGATGCTGACGCCCGTGCGAAGCCGCTTCATCGGAGGGCGAGCTTGTGCGTTTCGTTGCGTTATCAGGTCGACTCGCCCATGGCTCCAGCCGTCGGCTCGGATCTGATTCAGCGCCTGTCTCTCCGTTACCTATCCTGCAGCTCCTCGGCTGCTGGGCGCGGGACACCTTCCCCGCTACGGGGGGATCGACTACAAGCCTGTCAGGCTGAGGCACAGTAGCGATGAGCGAGGGCAAGCATTGGGTGGCCATCATGGTGGCGCTAATTGGTGCAGGCGGTGCGATTGTTGCGGCGCTCGTCGCTTCTCGCTCGGCAACTCCCGTCGCTGAGGCAACACCCGCCGCAGCCGCCAGTCCGTCCTATCCTGCGCCAAGCGTCATACCTGCTCACGACCCTTCGGCGAATGCTCATGCAGCGCCGTCAGTTGCGGCGAGTGCCGAGAGTCTTTTCGGAAAGGTCATCCCGCCACCCGCGCCGCTGCCTGTTACGCTGAAGCAATCGGATATCGATGAAGGCCTGCGGGGAATTGACAGGGGTGCAGATCCTGGATCGCAGTCACGCCACCTCGCGTAGCTGCTGAGATTTCGCATCGTGGGTGCGTGCGGGTACGGGCTGGGGAGCAAGCGTGAGAGGCCGTTTCGCGAGGTAACAGCAGAAGGC
>JALYWZ010000033.1 GCA_030852505.1 Myxococcota bacterium
AATTGGCTCAGGCGTTGTTCCGGTTGTTTCCAGCGCTCACACCGCAGCTCGTCAGAAGCTCCACGCCGGGCAGCGCGGATCAGGCGTTGCGCGCCAGCCACGACGCCCGGCAGCTCGCGTTCTCCGCGCTGCGATTCGTGTTCGAGGGCTTGGCCCGCACTCGACCGATCGTGCTCTGCATCGATGATCTGCAGTGGGCCGACGAGGACAGCGGAACTCTCTTGCGCGAGCTGCTCCGGCCGCCTGGCTACGGCCTGCTAGTGATCGCCTGTTACCGCGCGGAAGATCGCGATCAGAGCGCCTGCCTGCGCGTCCTCGACGACGAGAGCTCGGCGCAACTCGACGTACCGCGTCGAGCGCTCTCGCTCGGTCCTCTCGACGCCTCGAGCGGCCTCGAGCTCGTTCGCGAGAGCTCCGGTGCGCGCGTCAGCGCCGAAGATCCCGTCCTCGGCGCCTTGCTCGAGAGCGCGGAGGGCTCGCCGTTCCTTCTGCAGGAAGTGGCGCTGTTCCTGAAGAATCGACACGCCGGAAGCTCGCTCGACCCCGTTTCGCTCGACGAGCTCCTACGCCTCCGAACCCAGGCATTGCCGGAAGAGGCGCGCAAGGTGCTCGAGGTCTTCGCCATTGCCGGAGCGCCGCTCGAGCAAGACGTCGCGCTGCGGGCTGCGGGCCTTGCCCCGCGCGACCGAGCCACGATCTCGGATTTGGAACGTCTCAGCGTCTTGCGCACCACGGCCGTGCGCGGACGCTTCTCGGAAATTTACCACCACCGCATCCGCGAGGAGGTCATTCGTCAGCTCGAACGACCCGCGCGCCTCCAGCGACACCGCGACATCGGTAACGCCGTGCTCGCGAGCGCGCGCCCCAACCCGCTGCTCGCGGTGGATCACTTCGAGGCGGCGGAAGATCTGGACCTGTTGCGCCGCTACATCGTGCCGGCAGCCAACCAAGCCTTCAACGGGCTGGCGTTCGAGCGCGCCGCGCGCCTGTACGAGCGCGCTGGTGCGCTCGGCGTTTCGGACATGCTGCCGCACGAGCTACGAACGCGGCGCGCGGTCTCGCTCTCGAACGCCGGTCGTGGCCACGAAGCGGCCCTCGCCTTTCAGGATGCGCGGGCCGCGCTCGCGTCGCACACCGAAGCAGACCTGGAACAGCACTTGGGCCTTGCCAAGAACGCAGCGGAGCACTTCATCCAATCCGGACGCTACGCAGAAGGGCTGGCCGTGTTCCGCGAAGTGATGAACGCGCTCGAGATCCCTCTGCCCAGGTCGCGCAGCCGTGCATTGCTGGAAGCGACGTGGCTCAGGTTTGCGATGGTGGCCCGCGGCGTGCGCTTGCCGGCGGCGCGTGACACCGCGCCGAGCGCGCGGGAGCTGCTGCGCTTCGACACCCTGTGGTCGACGTCGATCCGCGTGTCGATGATCGACTACACTCTAAGCAGCTACGGCGTGGCGCGTTGTGCCGTGGACGCGCTCGCCCTGGGAGAGCCGTCGCGAATGGCTTGCGCGCTGGCGCTCGAGGCCACGAACCTCGCGACCCTGCCGCTCCCGCTGTTCGGCCGCCGCGCGGACGAGTTGTTCAAGCTCGCCGAGCGGTTGCTCGAATCCGCGCAGACCAGAAACTACGACCGCGCGTTCTTGCTCGGCGCCTACGGCGTCACCGCTTGTTTTCGCAGCGATTTCGCGGCCTGCGTTCGGTTCGTGGATCAGGCGAGGGCCTTGCTCGAAGCGGCGGGGGAGGCACACCACTACGAGTTCGCGCTCTGGCAAACCTGGGCCATGATCGGGCTCAGCCACCTGGGCGAGATCCAAGAGCTCAAGAGGCGCGCTGAGGCTCTGCGCAAGATCGGAAGCGAACGAGGCGATCGCTTCGCACTACAAATGACCGATCTCGGGCGCCCGAGCCTGGCCTGGTTGGCCGACGACCGTGCCGACTACGCCCTGGAACTAGCCAACCGCGCTCTCTCCTGGGCACCCTCCGACTACAACACCCAGCATTACTGGCACTTCACGACCACCATCGAGTGCAAGCTGTATCTCGGTGACTTCGAGGCGGCGTGGGGCCACGTCGAAGCCACCTGGCCCGCTCAGCAAAGGAACCACTTTCTGAAAGTGATCTTCGCGCGCGAGGAGCTCTGGCTCGGCCGCGCGCGCGCGGCGCTCGGTCAGGCCGCGCTGCTCTCGAAAGGCAGCCCCTCGCGGCCGAGCGACGTGAAGCGCGCCAAGTCTTACCTCGACGTGGCTCGCTCCTCCGCCAGACAGATCGATCGCGCGGGGCTCCGTGCGGGTAAAGGCTGGGCGCGGTTGCTCGAAGCCGTCGCCGCGCACCACTCGGGCGACGAACCGCGCGCTCGCGCGCACCTGAGCGCAGCCCTTCGCCATTTCGACGAAGCCGGCATGAAGCTGTACCGCGAGGCCAGCCGCTACTGTCTCGGCATGCTCGAAGGCGACACCCCCGCCGTCGAGCACGCCCGCACCTGGATGAGAAATCAGGGCGTTCTGGTGCCCGAAGCCATGGTGCGCATGATGGCCCCGGGCATGCCCGGCACCACGCCCCCGCCTAAGCTTTAATCGTCACCGACCCCAGCATGTCCAGGATCTCTTGGGTGCCCGAGCCCTCGATCGAGAATCGCTGGTCGCGGGCTCGCTCTCGGCCGACGCCGAGGCGCTCTTCCGTGAGGGCGTAGCAATTGCCCCGGATCAGAACGGGCACTTCCTGGGCCTCGTAGCGCATCGGACCGACAATCGGATATCGCACGGTCCAATCCCGTATCTCCCCCTGATCCGAGCGCCGAGCCTCGATCGCGAGGTTGTAGCTGGCTCGCGCCCACTGCCTCAGCCAGCCTTTCTCAGAGCCATCGCCGTTCACCGAAAAGCGAGCGCGGAGCTTCGAGGGTGCTCGAACTCTTCCCCGAAGCTCTTCGGTGCCAGGTTCCGCCGTCGACAGGCGGATCGAATCTCGCTCTATCGCGATCGAATGCCCGTCATCGTCACACAGTGCGCCGGACAGCTTCATCAAGGTGCCCGTGTGACCGTTGGTGACCCTGCACAGCATCAAGTTGAGCGTGGGCCAATCCTCTCCCGCCGCGTCTACGGCGCGCAGGCGCGCGTGGTACCAAATCCACTGCGGCCGGAGTAGCAGGGACTCGGCCAGGGTCGGCAACGAGAAGGCTCGTGTATCCCGCGCGCTGAAGTGCAGGCTCTGGTGATCGAACCGCGCGTGCCCGTCGATTT
Organism: Myxococcota bacterium; assembly: GCA_030852505.1. Taxonomy (GTDB): domain Bacteria; phylum Myxococcota_A; class Polyangia; order Polyangiales; family Polyangiaceae; genus PMG-095. The sequence goes on from JALYWZ010000033.1 coordinate 3,234, forward strand.
CCGTTCTCTTACCATCGGATTCGACGTGTCCGCTCGTCCTCCCGAAGCGACTCCGGTAGCTGGCCCAGACCGGAATGCCTCCGTCCGGATTCAGATCGTACCAGCCGGGCGTGCCTTGGGGATCGCCGAGCAAGGTGACGGGGCCGAGGCTCGTCTCCACGTGCACGTCGAGGCCGTCTTTGCGAACGTGGACGACGTACTTGTTCCCCACGAACCCCAGGCGAAATCCGGGAGCGGTAAAAGTGGCCGGCGCGCCAGGATCGAAGACTCCGCTCGTGTGCGTCTCGGCCACTTCGTTCTGCTCCCCGCTCGAGCCGTTCAGGTAGCGCACCACCACCGTCGCTTGGGCAACGAGCCCCAGCAACGGAACCGCGAACAGCTGCACATTAATGATCAGAGAAACCGCGTCGGTCTCGATCGTCTGCCACCACCACTCCATGTTCGGCACCGGAACCGCGTCGAGCCGGACCGGGTCGCCGTAGAAACGCGCCAACCAAGAGGGTTCCGAGCTCTCGTCTCGTTTTGCGTTCACGACGCCCGGAGGCCTGCGCGGCCCGATCACCGAACGCAGCGGATGAAGCGGGTGCCGCGGATTCAGCGGGCTGAAACGCCCGAGAGGATTCAACAGCTCGAACAATCGCGCTTTCACGATCTGCCTCCCTTGCTGCCGTCGTGAGCCTTGGGCGTGCCCGAGAGTAACGACCTGCCCGACCGCGTCCTCCGGATCGACTGCTCGAACGCCGCGATACCAACCCCCTGCAGGCACTCCTTCGTCAGCTCACCGTAGGCGACGCCGTCGTTGATGAACGAAATGCCCTTCGTGAAAGCATACTCCGTCTCCCTGGAGAAACCGCCAGCCGGGGTCTCGGTGGCGGGCTTCTGGTTTTCCCTCCGCAGTTCTTGCCTCAGTTTCTTAGACTCGTCCGGCTCCTCGTCGATTCGACACTGCACGGCCCGCCGGATGTCGGCCTTCGGCTTCGAATGCACTTTCTTGATCATCGAGACGCCTCCCGTCGCGGTTCACTCCGCTGGTAGAGACGGCGAAGCGCCGTCAGGAGCTGAAGCGGGTCGAGCGGGTCACTCGCGCCGCCCCGCAGCAGGTGCTCGAAAGCAAAGTCCAGATCCAGGCTCTCGAACACGTGCGGCAGACCGCGTTCCTCGAGCCGCTCGTCCAGCTCCTTGAAGAACTGCAGGTCGTCGAGCTCGCGATCTTCCGGGTTCCAGATGTCGCAAAAGCTTCCGTGGAATTGCCTGCCGGACAGGTCGCTCTCGCTGAGGTGGCGCAGGATGGCGTTGACGGCGTGCCGCCCCGATTCATTGGCGCCCTCCATGCTCGGTAGCCGCGTGTACGTCTTCGTGTGGTGACCCGCCAGGACGAAGCCGAAGTCCACGTCGTAGCCGTTTTCGAGATCGCCAGGGCGATCCTCGAAGCGTCCGGGACGAGCGATGTAGAACGGCGCGTGGTTCTCGTAAGTCTCTCCGTTCCAATGCAGATTCTGATCGAGGTGCCAGTAGATGGGCTCGGGCAGCAGGCCCGGTGGGGTCCTGCGTCCGAAGCGGCCGCCGCCAAAGCTGCGCTCCTGGTCCGTGCGATCGCGCTGCTCCAGGGAGCTTCGGATCTGATGCCACACCTCGCGCGCGAGCAGCTCGGGCTCGCATTCCCAGGCCGTCTTGCCTTCAGTGTCGTCTCCCGGCCGATCCCAGGTGCCCACGATCACGGATAGCACGCCGCGATATCCGTGTTCCCAGTCCATCCGATCTTGCCAGAACCTGGCCTGTGAGATCGATGTCAGTTGCCACGCCGAGCTCGGGTAGTAAACGTGCCCGTCGATCCAGAACACGTCCTCGGCGAAGTAGAACTGAATCCCGGCAAAATGACGAAGGTCACCCTTCGGCCGAGGCAGCTTCTGATTCGACGCGCCGATATTCTGTGCGCGGACAAAGTCCGAGTTGCGCTCCGCATAGCCGGGGCTCAGCTCATTCGCCGCTTTCACGAAGCTGACCGCCAACTTCTTGATCTGTTCCGAGGAAACTGCGACCACGAAGTACCCTGGACGCAGCAGTGGTTGCTGTCGGATCCGCTTCAATTCCTGATTCTCGGGACCCGGAACCGCTTCGCACGGGTAGCGCAAATCGAAGCAATCGACCTCCGGCCAGATCTTTTCTCCGTTCAGCACCTGGAAGCCCTTGAGTTTTCCGTGGATGAACTGGACACCCTGAGCCTCCAGGTAGCGCCGCCAAGGGTTCAGCCATGCTTCACTGGTCGGGCCTCGCAGCGTCCCGTCGCGGTATCCCTCTTTCCTGACCTGATCCAACAGCAGCTGGATGAAGGGCACCCACTGAGTGCGCGCATCGCACTCCTCCGCGTTCATCGCCACCAGTGCCTCCGGCCACTTACGCAGCAGGTCTTGCGCGTTCGCCGAGAACGAGTCCGCATCGAGGTAATCCCACCAGGACAGCGCGCCGTACTCCGCCCGACGCGCTTCACACGAAGTCGCGAACTGGAGCAGCTTGAGCGTCAGGCGCGACACGTCGCGCACCGAGAGCCCGAAGTTCCCGAGCTCGGTCGATCCGAACGCGAGCTGTAGATAGGAACGGAGCTCCTCGAGAGAGCGCACGGGCGAGCGCGCCAGCTGAGAGGGGCGCTGGCGCATCGCGGACGCCAGCACGTGGCTCGTCGTCGGATTCAGATTGTCGAAAGCGGTGCGCCCCGTCTCCACGTAGCGCATCGGCTCCGGATACCTCAGGCCGACGGCCCGCTCTTGAGCGATGGCCAGGTCCGACTTGGCTTCTAAATCGAGGAGCGGGATGCGGCGCATGGTGTCGAACAGGTGATGATAAAAAGACGGAAAAAACCGGTAGCCGTGCTCGCCCGGAAGCCAGCGCACGCGCGGCCGGAAGGAAATCGCGACCTCGATGTCTTGCGGCGCGTCCTCGAACGTCGGGTACGGCGGCGCCGAGATCGGCTGGATGATGATCTTTGCCGCACTCACCTCGACACAGAGACCCAATTTCGGATCCGATGTCAGCTCGCCGAAGGTCATGTCCTCGTCCGGTGATTGCCAGTCTGCGAAGGCTTTCGTCAGGGTGGCGTGGATCGCGGTCGCGCGGCGCAGCGCCTCCTCGTCGTTGAGGGCGCGCATGTCTGCCATCGCCTCCATGTACCAAACCCCGCCCGACTTCAGCACGTCCCCGAGCGCCTTCATCGCCAGCGTCGTGTCCTCGATCGTGCAATCGACCTCACCCGGCCGCCAGCGCGAGCGAAGCACAATCGGCCTGAGCTGGGACGCGTTGGGTCCTACCGGGACGATCGTGGTCGTCGATGTGTTCGGATCGAGGGAGTCCTCGAGCGCTACTCGCAGCTTGACCTTCTCCCGACGGGGGTACTTCAAGGTGATCTCGGCGCTGTACCAGCGCTGAGACTGCTCGGCGTCGCGGTCGCACGACCCCGCTTTGCGCAAGAGATCGACCTGGGTCGAAAACTTCTCGGCCCAGGATGCGGCGATCTCTTCGAGGCGGCGTTCGCGCTCCTTCCTCGAAAGGCGCCCGACGCCGAAATGAGCGATCGTCACGTCGAACTGGCGCACTCCCTCCTGAAGTCGCAGCTCGACTTCCTTGGGCAAATCGTCGAGATCCGCGCCGTCGTCACGGATCAGCTCTGGCGGCGCCCAGCGAATGTAGAACCGGTACGGGTAATGCCGGATCGGCTTGGACTGAACCGCGGGCAGGCGGGGGTTCTTCGGATCGTCCGCTGGAAGAGCTTTGCCGAACCCCGGCGGCACCGTGAGCTGGCTCACGTCCTGCTCGAGATCCCAGGGCACGGTTCCCCATTGAGTCCGCGCCAGCCCTCCGACGTCGCAGCCGCGCTCGGGAGAGCGCTCGTCCGCTTGCGGTTCCCACACTTGAACCTGGAAGCCGCGTTCCACGAGCTCGTGCGCGACGGTCAGCCCCGCAACACCGGCACCGAATATCGTGACCGCGTTCGGCGCCCTGGGCGTGTCTACCAGAGGCGTGCGCGGGTTCTTACCCTGCTCGTTGCTCGGAATCCGTTTTTCGCCGCTCATCGTTCAATCTCCGATTGCTGAGAGGACCCTTGGCGGACGCCACGTCTGCCGACATCGAGAACTCGCGAAGGAGCTCGGGGAAGCTTTGGCTGCGCACCGCGCCGTGCAGGTAGGTGAGTAACGCCTGGTCCACGACCAAAAGGTCGTCAACGGCTCCGCGGAGCTCCACGCTGTCGTCGAGCACGGCGTCGAGCAGCGACCGGCGACCCTCGAGAAGGTCGACCAGAGTCGCGCGCCGCGTCGCGAGGAACGTGTCGCCGAGGCGCTGGACCGGATAAACACCGAGCCGTCCGCGCGCGACGACCAGGGACAGGCGTTCGCCGTCCACGCTGACGCAAAGCCGGATTTTCGACAGCAGCTCGCACAGCGCGCCCGCGGCGCGCGGCGCCTCTCGCGACAGCACGTCCAGAGAGCGCCGGAGGAAGCCGGAAAACGGCGGGTCAGTCACTCAAAAACTCGAAGATGGAAGGGGCCTCGAAGTGAATGCCTTGCCCGGCGAGGCGCCCTTCCACGCGCAGGTCGCCACGGCACTCGTTGATCACGGTCAGCCCGAAGTCGTCGTCGTTCGGCACGACGAGCTGCGCCACGTCCGTCGGCAGAAATTCGACCGACACGCGGTCCGCCCCGCGGCGAGCCGAGACCAGATAGCGCTTGGGCACATCGCACGCCGACCCCTGCGACAGCAGGCCCATCACGGAAGGCAATTTCAGCGGTCGCTCCACCCGCAACAGGCCCTCGTGCCGGTACACGAGCTCGTCACCGCTGAAGACCCGGAACTGTTCCATCCCCTTCCAGACAAACAGTCCCCGCATGCGATCGCACGAGCGCGCGCGGTTCGAAAGCCGCGCCAGAACCAGGCTCAACTGCTGATCGCGCGGCGCGTGCGCGTAACCCCATTCCCAAGTGAGATCCCCGCCCCAGCGAAAGTGCCCCCAGTTGTGATCGTGATAGGCCGCTGCCCCGTCGAGGACGAACTGCTCTCCGCCGACCGTGACCCACCCGCTCGCCACGAGTCGCGGCACGACCAGCCAGTTCAATGCCGGTACCCCGTCGACTTCGAAATTGTTGATCTGCGCCGGAAACGCGCGTGGCTCGAGGCGCAGATTCAGGGTCACGGGAGCGCGTTGGAGCGCCACGCACAGGTCGAAACCGCCGTCGCGAAACACGAGCTGGTTCGAGCCCAGCCGCAGATCCAGACCGGCGCGTCGCACGTGTCGCTCCGCCGCCGCGCAGGTGTCGATGTCCCCTTGCCAGCGGCGATGGTGCACCAGGCACCCGACCCGCCCGACCGCGTCGAGCAGGCTGAAATTTACGACCAAGTCGAGGCCCGAGCCGTGCACGGTGAAGTGCAGCCACTCCTTGTGTCCTTCCTGGATTCCGTCCCAGGCCCTGCGAGGGCCACGCACGTGCGCCGTGCGCGACAGCACGTGACGGAGCATCCGTTCGGATGCGAGCGCTGCCGTCACCGCCACAACTCCGCGTGAGAAGGGACCTTCGGCGCCCGAGCCCGCTGCGTGCTGGCTTCGGTTCGCCCAGATTCGATCCAGGTTAGAAGCTCGCGCGTCAGACGCCGCGACAGCGAGACGGCACCGAGCGCTACGTATACGGAAGAGCTCGCCTCCACCCCCGCCGAAACGCGCGCTTCCAAGCCCGACAGCGCGCTTTCGATGCGGCGGCCGCACGCAATCAAGCCGAGCAACGCGTAAACGAACGCGTCACGGTCGCGGTACTCGGGCTCGCGGTCGTGAAGGACAGGCACCGTTCAGCCCCTGTTCGCGAACAACTTGGCGAGCAGCGGCTCGAGGTGCCGCCGCCGGAGTGTACTCGACAGCGCGTCCACCATCGCCGAAGGCAGCGGCCCTTCGTCGCGCTCGGTGAAAGAACCAAGGCTCAGCGCTTCCCAGAGCATGCGGCCTCGGCCGGTCGCCTTGGCGTGACCGAGCCGATTTCGGAGCCGAGCGCCCTCCGGAGTTTGGGCAAATGCGCGGCCTTCGGCGGCGAGCGCAGAAAACGCCGCCTGCGTCGCCATCGGGTACTTGAAGAGCGCCCGTCGCAACTTCGAGAGCAGCGCCACGGCTTCGGGTTCCGAGCTCACGCTTGGTCCCGCCTGAACGAGAGGCGCTTCGGCGACTGCTCGAAGCCCAGCTTCTTCTTTTCCGCCTCTTGCTCCTCGACTTCGACGTCGGAAAGATGGAGAGCCACGTCGTAGCGTCGGCCCGCGACCAGGTCCGCGTTGAAGTGCACGGCGATGCGCAGCTGGCGTGAGGTACGCGGCTCCAGCGTGACGTCGATCCAGCTCTCGCTGTCGTTCTGCACGAACCCGAGCGCTGGCAACACGCCCTGCTCATCGCCGTTCTCCTCCGAGCTCACCGCGATGCTGAGCTGGAACTCGACTTTTCGAGGCCGAGGATTTTTGAGCGTGACGCGCAGGACCCGCACCTCGTCCTCTAGTCCCACTAAGGTCGGCTCGTCGCGCTTGGACTCCGGCTGTTCGCTCTCGAGCTCCTCCTCGCTCGGACCGAAGTAGTCGTACACGCGCTCGAGCGCACGGCAGGCGACGATGGAGTAGTTCGAGCCGAGGCGCGCCACCTGGTTCAGGTACTGCACGTTCAACTGGATCAGATCCTGCAGAAAATCCGCCTCTTCACCGCGCTCGGGCGGGCTCGATCTGCGGCGCGTGTTGCCCTTGGGCCGCCCTTGTTCGAAATTCTGGATGGTATCGGCGAGTATCTCGAGCAGGCTATCCCGCGAGTCTTGAAGCGTATTCCTGGGTTTGGTGGCCATGGCTCAGTCTTTCAGCGATCGCGCCCGATCACGTAGTCGGTCACACCCTGCAAAAACCTGAGGTGCACCGACGGCACGCTTGTCAGCCGATCGAGTAACCGCCGCGCGCGGCGAGCGCGCACCAACGCGGTGCGCCGCGCGTGATCGATGCTTCGAGTTCGAGTCACGAGCTCGTTCAAGAAGTCCACGTCTGCCTGCGTCTTCTCGGCGCGACCGGCCCCGAGGTGGCGAGACAACGCCCGAAACGCGGACGCCGACAGCTTGCCCCGTGCTCTTTGCCTGGCGAGCTCGCGCTCCAACCCGGCGGGCGAAGCGTTGCCGGGCCGTTGCTTCCTCAGGATCGAGAGCGCGCGCGTGCGTTCACTGCGCTTCGCGTGCGTGAGCGCGTGCATCAGGATCAAGGTGTGTTTTCCCTCCCAGAGGTCCCCGAGGATCTCTTTTCCGTAGGCACCCTCGTCCGCAATCAAGTTCAGGACGTCGTCCTGGATCTGGAAGGCGAGCCCGAGCAGAGTCGCAAAGCGGCCCAGAAGCTCTATCGATGCCGCCGGTGCGCCCGCCGCAATCGCTCCGATTTGCAACGGCGCGATGAACGTGTACCAGCTGGTCTTTTTGTGGACCATTCGCAGGTAATCCTGGTCGCACAACGAAAACCGCCCCTGGCGGATCCAAGACAGCTCGAGCGCCTGCCCCTCCGCCGATTCGCGCGCCATTCGCGACACGCACCGGAGGATGCGCAACGCCTTGCCCATGCCCAAGAGCCGCGTGTTGTCGAGCATCGGCTCGAGCGCCAGCGCCAGCATGGCGTCGCCCACGTTGAGCGCGATGGGTACTCCGTGCTTGCGCTGCAGGGTCGGCTGATCGCGACGCTTCTCCGATCCATCTTCGATGTCGTCGTGGATCAAAAATGCGTTGTGATAGAACTCGAGCGTCGCGGCCGACTTCAAAACGCCTTCGAGCGAACCCCCGAGGCTGCGGCACGCGGCGATGCACAAGGCTGGGCGCAACGCCTTGGCCTCGCGCATCGGGTAATCGAGCATGATCTCGTAGAGCACGCTCTGGTACCGAGAGTTCTTGGGGATGAACTCTCGAATTTCTTCGAGAACCAAGCTCCGGCAGTCCGCAAGGTAGCTTCCAACGAGCTGACTAGGCGTCCCGCGCTCGTTTGGCGACTTCGACGGCTCGGCCAACACGTCGGGCAGGTAATCACAAGCGTGCCGGCAAATATCTGGTAATTTTTTCCTGGCTCGGCCGAGCTACCGCTGAATTCCGAAGCTCTTTATCAGCGTGTAGAGATGTGAACGAGTGATGTCGAGGCGCCTGGCGGCTGCGCTGATGTTCCAGTCTTCAGCGCGCAACACGCGTTGAACGAGCTGGGATTGAAAGCGGCGAGTCTCTTCCTGGAAACTCAGAGCGGCGCTGTGGGTCTTCTGCGCCACGGCAGATTCCGGGAACAGGTGGAGGACCTCCACGCTCGCACAACGCGCCGCCGCAGCGCGGATCGCAGCCGCTTCCACGCGGTGCGCGAGCTCGCGGACGTTGCCGGGCCAAACCGCGGTCTCCAGCGCTCGGATCGACGCGGGTGACAGCTCGACGGGCGCGAGCTTGTGGGCCGCCCGCGCACGCTCGCAGAAATGCCGAGCCAGAAGCGCGATGTCTTCGGGCCGCTCCGAGAGCGCCGGCAAGCGGATCGTGATCACCTGGATCCTGTAGTAAAGGTCTTGCCGGAACGAGCGCTCGGCGACCAGGCTCTCGAGGTCACGATTGGTGGCGGCGATGATGCGCACGTCGGCGCGCAGCGGCTGACTCGCGCCGACCGGGTAGTACTCTTTGGATTGGAGAAATTGCAGCAGCTTGGCTTGCGCGGACAGCGACAGGTTCTCCACCTCGTCGAGAAACAAGGTTCCATGGCGCGCTGCCGCGACCTTCCCTTCGGCCGAGCGAGACGCCTGCGAGTGCCCGCCCTGGACCGAACCGAACAGCTCGTTCTCGACCAGGGCGTCCTGCAAAGCTCCACAGCTCAACTCCACGAAGGGACCTGACGCACGCTGGCTGTTGTCGTGGATCAGACGGGCGAGTTGCGTCTTTCCGGTGCCGGTTTCACCCGAGAGCAAGATGCCGATGTCCACGTTGGCGATCGCCTGGACTTCCTGAAACACGCGAGAGAGCGCCAAGCTGCGGCCTACGTAGCCGCTCGCATTGAGCTGTTTGCGCGCACCGGCCGTAGCATCCGCCGCGATCTTCTGGTTGCGGAGCATCAGCTGCTCCAAGATCGGGGCCACGTGCTGGCAGAACGCGCCGACGAGCTCCACGTGCTCCTTGGAGAACACTTGGCTAGCCCGCTGCCCGCTACCCAGGTAAAGCACCCCGCCTGGGTTCTCGAAGCCGATCGGCGCGCACAACACGGCGTCGATGCCCGAGCGCTGGACACTGGCGCGATCGCGAAAACGCGGGTCGAGCAGGGCCGAAGGCGTGACGACGGTGCGGGCCGAAGCCATGGCTTCGGCGATGATCCCGCGTGAAACGAGCTCCTTGACCGCAGCGACGTCGTCGACCGAGATCCCGACGGAGTAAGCCCAGGAGAGCTCCGTGCCGTCGGGATCGAACATCTCGATGTACCCGTGCTCGGCCCCGGCGATGCTGACGATCAGCTCGAGCGCGCGCTTCAGAAACGCGTCCGGCGAGCCGGGCTCTACTAGCGAATTGATGGCGACCAACCCGCGATATAGATCGCGCTCCTTCTCCACCGCCCCTGCGTGGGTCGTCGGCTCTTTTCGGTCCGTAGGCGTCGGCTCGGTCAAGACGGACAAGGAACGCGCCATCCCGTCAGCACCGTTGCTCGGTAGCAGATCGCTCCAGCGAAGGAAAGTCATCCAGGCCCCCCCGGATTGCTTGCGCTTAGGCATGTGGGCGACGCACAGCATCGCTGCCCAGCGCGTACGGAAGGAATGGTAGTCTTTTTCCTTACGGCCGCTGACTACGGCGCTCGCCCGCCAGGCACAGCCGGCGCGCGATCTGCACGAGCTCGGCGCGGTTCCAGGGCTTGGTAAGCACGTGATCGGCCCAGTCCGGGCGCACGCGCGAGCGATCCGCGGCCATCACCAGCCGCCGCGAGCTCGGGCTGTCGGCGGCGAGCAGCGACAGCGGCTCGTTCTCGACCGGGTCCGGCAAGTGCGCGTCGGCGATGATCAGGTGAATGCGCCGGCCGCGCACGATGTCGCGCGCCTCGTCGAGCGTGGCCGCAGTGGTGACGTCGAAGCCCTCGCGCCGCAGATCGGTCGCCAGCGCGCGGCGTACGGCCGGATCGTCCTCGACCACGAGCAGGCGGTAACTCTTGGCGCGGAACCGCGGCAGGCTGAAGGTGGCGCGCGTGCCGCCGCCCGGACGCGGTTCGAGTCGAACGTCACCCCCGTGATCGCGGGCGATCTGGCGCGTGATCGACAGGCCGAGTCCGGTGCCTTGCCCGAACGGCTTCGTGGTCGTGAACGGCTCGAACAGCCGCCCCGCGAACTCGTCGGTGATGCCCGGCCCGTCGTCGTCGACCTCGATCAGTGCGTTGTCGTCGTGCGCGACGACTCGCAGCGTCACATGGCGTCCGCCGGCCGCGGCGGCGTCGACCGCGTTGGAGAGCAGGTTCAAGATGCCCTGGGCGATCCGCGGCGGGTCGTGCGGCAGGATCATGCTCGGCAAGGGCTCGACCGTGACCTGGACCAGGCGGTCCTTGGCCCGCGGCCGGATCATGCGCGTCGAGATGTCGAGCGCGGTGTGCAGCGAGTTGTCGGCCATGTGCGGCCGCTCGCGGCGCGCGAAGCCGCACACGTGCTGCACGAAGCTGCCGATGCGCTCGACGGCCATCTCGATGTCGCTGGCGCAGCCCGCAAGCTCGGGGTCGGAGATGCGCGCGGCGATCTCGGATACGTAGGCCGCGGAGGCGCCGATCACCGCCAGCGGGTTGTTGATCTCGTGGGCCATGCCCGCTGCGATGCGGCCGATCGCAGCGAGGCGTTCGGCGTGCTCGAGGCTCCGCTCGAGCTGCCGCCGCTCGGTCACGTCCAGCGACACCTCGGCGAAGTGGATGTCCGGCGTGCCGCGCGCGACGCGCGACAACGACAACAGCACGAGGATCTCGCGGCCGCTCTTGTGACGCCGCCGGACCTCGACCACGCGCCGCTCGTCGTGCGCGAGGCGCGCGCAGGTGAGCTCCGGCTCGGCGTCGAGTAGCTCGATGCTGCGC
>JALYWZ010000002.1 GCA_030852505.1 Myxococcota bacterium
GCCCAGCCTCGACCGCGTAGCGCATCGCGACCGCCATCTTCACCGGATCTTTGGCCTGGGCGATGGCGGTGTTGAGGAGCACGCCGTCACAGCCGAGCTCGAGCGCGATCGCCGCGTCGCTTGCGGTGCCGACGCCCGCGTCGACGATCACGGGCACCGTGGCCTGCTCCAGGATGATCCGCAGGTTGTGCGGGTTCCGGATGCCGAGCCCCGAGCCGATCGGCGCGGCGAGCGGCATCACCGCCGCGCAGCCCACGTCCTGGAGCTTGCGGCAAATGATCGGGTCGTCGATGCAATACGGCAGCACCGTGAAGCCCTCTTTGACGAGCAGCCGCGCTGCCTCCAGCGTCTGCTCGTTGTCCGGATACAGCGTCTTGGCGTCGCCGATCACCTCGAGCTTGACGATCTCGGCGATCCCGAGCTCGCGCGCCAGCCGCAGCGTGCGCACCGCCTCTTCGGCCGTGTAACAGCCGGCCGTGTTCGGCAGCACCGTGTAGCGGCCGCTGGTCAGGAGCGACATCAGCGAGCCTGAGCCGCGGTCGTTCAGATCGACCCGGCGCAAGGCCACCGTCACGATCTCGGCGCCCGACGCCTCGAGCGCCTCGCGCGTTTCAGCCACGTCCCGGTACTTGCCGGTGCCGACGATCAGACGCGAGTTGAAGGTCTGATTACCCAGGATCAGCGGGTCATCTTCCAAAGTCTTCGAGCCTCCTCGGGGCGATCTCAGGCGAAGCCGGCTTTTCGACCGGCGTTCGGCGGCTGCTCGACGGAGCCGGCGAAGATGTCCTCGAGCGCCAGCACGAAAATCTCGCCGCGCGAAGTGCGCGCGTGGATCAGGTGCTTGTCGGGCTTCACGGCCTCGATCTTCGACACCGTCAAGCTCGCACCGGAGGAGGCCACGTGCAGGCTGATGTAGCGCCCTTCCGCTGCCTTCAAAAACCCCTTGTCGTCCTTCTTGGCTTCGGCCGTCGTCAAGAGCGCCGTCAGGTGATCCTCGGTCATGGCCCGGAGCATGCGGGGTCCCTAAGCGGTGTCAAGCCCCGGCCGGGCGTTTGCCGACCCGCAGCAGAAACAGCCGCTGTCCCGCTGAAAACGACCTAGTATTCACCAAAACCGCGTGCCCTCGGTTCCCCCAGCTCCCAGCAGCGAGCCTTCGCCCGCCTCGGATCACCTTCGGATCGATCGCGTCGAGCGTCGCTTCGGCGATCGCGTGGCGCTCAGCAACGTGACGATGAGCTGCCAGCCGGGTGAGGTCGCCGTGGTGATCGGCGGCTCGGGCGCCGGAAAAACCACGCTGCTCAAGATCCTGATCGGCCTCGATCGCCCGACGAGCGGCTCGGTGATCCTCGACGGCGTGGACCTCGCCAAGCTCGGCGAGCGCGAGCTCAACAAGGTGCGCCGCAAGCTCGGCATGGTCTTCCAGTACTCGGCGCTGCTCGATTCGATGAACGTGCTCGAGAACGTCGCGTTCCCGCTGCGCGAGCACACCAAGCTCAAGGACCGAGAGATCCGCGCCAAGGTCGCCGAGAAGCTGCGCGCGCTCGGCCTGCCCGACGTCGAACAGCGCTTCCCGAGCGAGCTCTCGGGCGGCATGAAGAAGCGCGTGGGCCTCGCCCGCGCCCTGATGCTCGAGCCGCGCGTGCTGCTCTACGACGAGCCCACGAGCGGCCTCGACCCGATCACCAGCCGCCGCGTGGACGACATGATCCTCGAGACCCGCGACAAGTTCGGCGTCACGAGCGTCGTGATCTCGCACGACATGACCAGCGCGCTGAAAATCGCCGACCGCATCCACCTGCTCGCCCAAGGAAAGATCGTCGCGTCTGGAACGCCGCAAGAGCTCGCTCACTCGCGCCACGACCTCGTCAACAGCTTCATCGAGTCGAGCGGCATCGCCACCGACCGACTGCTCGAAGCCCGAAAGGCGAACTGAACTCGACATGACCTCACGACGCATCTTGGTGACTGGCGGAGCCGGCTTCATCGGCAGCCACACCGCGGACGCGCTGCTCGCCCGCGGCGATCACGTGACGATCCTCGACAATTTCAACGATTATTACGACCCGAGCCGCAAGCGGAAGAACGTCGAAGAGGTACGCAGCAAAAAGCCCGCCGGCGCGGAGCTCGAGGTCGTCGAAGGCGATCTCCGCGACCGCGAGCTCGTGAGCCGCGTCATCGGCACCGGCTTCGACGCGATCGTCCACCTCGCCGCGATGGCCGGCGTGCGCGCCTCCGTCGAGAACCCGTGGCTCTACTTCGACGTCAACCTGACCGGCACCTTGAACCTGCTGGAAGCGGCGCGCGTCAGCGGCAAGCCGAACTTCGTGTTCGCCGGCACCTCATCGGCATACGGCGCCACCAAGATCGTACCCTTCATCGAGACCGACCCGAGCGATCACCCCCTGGCGCCCTACCCCGCCAGCAAGCGCGCCGCCGAGCTGCTCGGCTTTTCGTATCATCACCTGCACGGCCTCGACTTCACGTCGCTGCGCTTCTTCACGGTGTACGGGCCGCGCGGGCGCCCGGACATGATGGCCTACAAGGTCCTCGACAGCGTCCGGCTCGGACAAGCGATTCCGCTCTACAACGGCGGCCAGATGCACCGCGACTGGACCTTCGTCTCGGACATCGTGTCGGGCGTCGTGAGAGCCGCTGATCGCCGGCTGGGCTTCGAGATCGTGAACCTCGGTCGCGGCGAGCCGATCTTGCTCGCCGACTTCGTTTCGAGCATCGAGTCGCTCGCGGGCCGCAAAGCGAACCTCGTCCCCGCTCCGATGATGGACGCAGACGTCGCCTACACCTTCGCCGACATCGACAAGGCGCGCCGGCTGCTCGCCTACTCCCCTTCGGTCGACGTGAACCACGGAGTGCGCCGCTTCTTCGAGTGGTACGTGGAGAACGTCGGAAGCGTTTGAGCGCTCAGGCGTTGAAAAAGCGGCGGATCTCGGCGCAGACACGGCTGCGCGCGGTGTCCGCGAGCTCCGGATAAATCGGCAAAGACAGCACCTCTTCCGCGGCGCGTTCGACCACCGGCAGCGCGCCTTCCGCCAAGCCGGCGCCGCGCTCGAGCAGCGCGGGTTGGCGATGCAGCGGCACCGGGTAGTGGACGGCGGTGTCGATCCCGGCCGTCGCGAGCGCGCGCGACAACCCATCCCGGCGTCCGCCCTTCACGCGCACGGTGTACACGGAGTGGCTGCTGGCGCAGCTCGCCTCGTGCACGGGCGTCACGAGCCCCGCGAGCTCCGCGAGCTCCCGTGAGTACGCGCGCGCGTGCCCTTCGCGGCGCTCCAGATAACTCGAGAGCTCGCCGAGCTTCACGTTCAGAATCGCGGCCTGCAGCGCGTCCATCCGGTAATTGCCGCCGACCAGCGCGTGCCGGTGCTTGGCGGTCGCGCCGTGGCTGCGTAGCTGTCGGCAGCGCTCGGCAAGCCCGTCATCGGAGGTCACCACCATGCCGGCGTCCCCGAACGCGCCGAGCGGCTTCGTGGGCTGAAAACTGAAACAGCCGAGCGCCCCGAAGCTGCCCACGGCGCGTCCCCGAAAGCGAGCGCCGAACGCTTGCGCCGCGTCTTCGACCAGCGGCAGGCCGTGCCGTGCCGCCACTTCCGCCAGGCGCTCGACGCGCCCCGGTTCCCCGTACAGCTCCACGCCGAGGATCGCCCGCGTTCTTTCGCTAAGGGCTGAGTCGACCTGCTCCGGATCGAGCTCGAGCGTGTCGTCGCACACGTCGACGAAGCGCGGCCGCGCGCCGACCCGCAAGATCGCTTCGACCGTCGCGAAGAACGAGAACGGCGTCGTGATCACCTCGTGCTCGGGCCCCACGTCGAGCGCGTGAAGCGCACAGACCAGGGCGTCCGAGCCGCTCGAGACCGCGATCGCGTGTCGAACGCCGAGCCGCGCGCACACCGCAGCCTCGAAGCGTTCGACCTCCGGCCCCAGAATGAAGCGGCCCGACTCGACGACGCGCGCCATTGCGGCCGTGATTTCGGCCTGCAGCGCCTTGTTTTGAGCAGTTATATCGAGTATTGGGATCCGCACGGTGCCCGCACACAACCGCAATCTCCGCGAAAAATCCAGGTTCTTGGCGCGCCCGGAGCGCGGCTAGCCATGGGCCTCGGCGCAGTTCGTCGCACCTGCCTCGTCACCGGCGCCGCCGGTTTCGTCGGCTCGCACCTCGTGGACCGCCTGCTCGCGGAGAACTTCGAGGTCGTCGGTCTCGACAGCCTGATGACCGGCGATCTCACGAACCTGCGCTCGGCCTCCAAGAACCCTCACTTTCATTTTCAGGCAGGCGACGTGCGCGAGCCGATGCACGTCTACGCCGAGTTGATCTTCAACCTCGCCTGCCCTGCGTCGCCGGTGCACTACCAGCGCGATCCGTACGCCACCTTCACCACCAGCGTGCTCGGCGCGCAGCGCCTGCTCGAGATGGCACGCGGTCGCCAGTGCACAATCGTCCACGCCTCCACCTCCGAGGTGTACGGCGACCCCGACGTGCACCCCCAGCCCGAGACCTACTGGGGCAACGTGAACCCGATAGGTCCGCGCGCCTGTTACGACGAAGGCAAGCGCGGCGCCGAAACCCTGATGACCGACGCGCGCCGCACCTGGGGCGTGGACGCGCGCATCGTTCGCATCTTCAACACCTACGGCCCGCGCATGGCCTTCAACGACGGCCGCGTCGTCTCGAGCTTCATCTCGCAAGCGCTGCAAAACCAGCCGCTCACCGTGTTCGGAGACGGCAAGCAGTCGCGCTCGTTCTGCTACGTGGACGACCTCGTCGAAGGCCTGATCCGCGTCTCCCGCCTGGAAGGCCTCGACGGCCCGATGAACCTCGGCAACCCCGGCGAGTTCACGATGCTCGAGCTCGCTAGCCTGGTGCGCGAGCTCACCGGCAGCGACGCACCGCTCGAATTTCGCCCGTTGCCCACGGACGACCCGAAGCAGCGCAGGCCCGACATCACCAAGGCCAAGCGCTTGACGGGCTTCGAGCCCAAGGTGCCGCTGCGCAGCGGCCTCGAACGGACGATCGGCGATTTCCGGCTGCGGCTCGGGCTGGACAGCGTGGCTCCCAGTCAGCCGTCTAGCGTCTAGCGTCTTTCGAAAGTGCCGTACGCGGCGCTCACGAGCTCTTCGGGAGCGGGCGCGGCACCCACGCTAGCGGCGCTACCTCGGCAGCTGGGTCTGAAAGCGGCGGCGGCGCGGAGGACGTACCCGGCGGGCGATACTCCGGGACCAGGGCCGTCAGCGCCGTGAACATCGCCTCGAGCTTGGACTCGGAGAGCGACTCGACCAGGCGCTCCAGCTTGACCTCTACCAGGCTCAGGGGGTCGGCGACCGTTCGAGCGACGAAGACCTTGGGGTGCACGGTCTTGTCGGCGATCTCCTCGGCGATCAACAGCTCTTCGTATAGCTTTTCGCCGGGGCGGATGCCGCGATAGACGATCTCGATATCGTCCAGGGTGAGGCCCGAGAGCTGGATCAGGTCTCGCGCCAGATCGACGATCTTCACCGGCTCGCCCATGTCGAGGATGAAGATCTCCCCGCCGCGACCGAGCGTGGCGGCTTGCAGCACTAGCTGGCAGGCCTCGGGGATGGTCATGAAGTAGCGCTTCATGTCTGGGTGCGTGATCGTGATCGGCCCCCCCCGCGCGATCTGATCGCGGAAGATCGGCACCACGCTGCCGTTCGAGCCGAGCACGTTGCCGAAGCGCACGGTGACGAAGCGCGTCTGCTTGGCCCGGGCCAGCGCCTGAACGTAGATCTCGGCGGCGCGCTTGGATGCGCCCATCACGCTCGTGGGGTTCACGGCCTTGTCGGTTGAAATCATCACGAACGCGCGCAGCTCGTGCTCGAGCGCCACGTCCGCGAGCACCCGGGTGCCGAGCACGTTGTTCTTGATGGCCTCGCGCGGGTTCCACTCCATCATCGGCACGTGCTTGTGCGCCGCCGCGTGAAACACGATTTTTGGCCGCGTTTCCGCGAAGATCTCGCGCATCCGCGGACGGTCCCCCACGTCGGCCACGAACGGCGTGATCGAGATCTCCGGGTGCGCTTCGCGTAGCTCGCGGTGGATCTCGAACAGCGCGTTTTCGGAGCGCTCGACCAGGATCAGCGCCTCTGGCGCGAAGCGGCAGACCTGCCGGCACAGCTCGGCGCCGATGCTGCCCCCGGCGCCGGTGACGAGCGCCGTTCGGCCGCGCAGATCGCTGCCGATGGCCGCCTCGTCGAGCACGATCGGCTCGCGACGTAAGAGGTCCTCGATCGCGACGTCTCGGAAGCGCGTCAGGCTGAGCGTGCCCGAGACGATCTGATAGAGGCCCGGGATGACCTTCACCCGCAGCTCGGCGCGCCGACAAGCCTCGGCGATGCGGCGGATCGTCACGCCCGGAGCGTCCGCGATCGTGATGATCACCTGTTCTACGCCGTAGCGGTTGGCAATGTGTTGGATCTCGGAGATGCCGCCCAACACCTTCTTGCCGTGGAGCACGCTGCCGTATTTCACGGCGTCGTCGTCGATGAAACCGACCACGACCAGGCCGAGCTCCGGACGCCCTTCGATTTCCTTGGCGACCATCAGGCCGGCGCGACCGGCGCCGACCAGCAACACCGGGGTCGTCTCGACCGCGACCGCGCGCAGGCGCCGGATTTCGCGGTGCTCCACCGACAATCGCCGAGCAGCGCGCACGCCGACGATGCCGAGGCAAGACAGCGCGAAATCGATGCCGATCACGCCGAGCGGCAGGTACGCGTACTGCGCGTAGCCGCCCGACGCGAATAGGTTCACCGTCGCGAGGCGTATGAGCGCGAGCAGGCACGAGCCGGCCGCCAGCGCGAACAGGATCCTCACCGCCTCGCGCAACCCGATGTAGCGCCAGGAAAACCGGGTGACGCCGGCCACGAGCAGCAACGCGTACTGAAGGCCGGCCACCCACGGCCACAGGAACAACGTGCGCTTGACGAACTGATGCGGGATCGCGCCTTCGAACCGGAACAGGCAGGCGATCCACAGCGCGGCCGAGAACACCAGGAGGTCGAGCACGACCTGAGTGAAGCGCAAGACGATCACGCGCGGCATGACGGCGGCTCCACTCGCATGCTCACGACGCGATTTCCCGAATCAGTGAGATGATCTTCGACAGCTCGGTGGGCCCGAGGTTCGAGCCGCTCGGCAGGCACAGCCCGCGCTCGAACAACCTTCGCCCGACCGCACCACCGTATACCGGATATCCGGCGAACACCGGCTGCAGGCTCATCGGCTTCCACAGCGGCCTGGCTTCGATGTCATGGCGTTCCAGCTGCAAGCGCACCGCTTCCCGCTCCGCGCCGCGGGCGGGGTCGAGCGTCGCGCAGGTCAGCCAGCGGTTTGCGCGGCCGTAGCTCGCCTCGGGCATGAACTCCCAGCCCGGAAGGCCGTCGAGCTCGCGCTGATAGTGCTCGAAGACCGCACGCCGCGCCGCCACCCGCTCCGAGAGCTTGGCGAGCTGCGCGCGCCCGACGGCGGCGAGCAGGTTGCTGAGCCGATAATTATAGCCGATCTGCGCGTGCTCGTAGTGCGGCGCCGGCTCGCGCGACTGCGTCGCGAGTTTCCGCGCCTCCGCCACCCAGTCGGCGCGCGACGAGACCAGCATGCCTCCGCCGCTGGTGGTGATGATCTTGTTCCCGTTGAAAGAGAAAGCCGCGAGCTGGCCCTGCGCGCCGGCAGGCTGGCCGCGATACTCGGCTCCGAGCGCCTCGCACGCGTCCTGGATCAGCGGGACCTCGTAATGGGCACACACCGAAGAGAGCCGCTCGTAGTCGGCGCACTGACCGTACAGGTCGACGCAGATCACGGCCTTCGGCACGCGTCCGCGCCGCGCGCGATCGGCCAGGGCCTCTGCGAGCAGATCGGGGTCGAGGGTCCAGGTCCCCGCGTCGGCGTCGACGAACACGGGTGTCGCCGAGACGTAGCGCACGACGTTCGCGGTGGCGGCGAAGGTCAGGTCCGAGACCACGACCTCGTCGTCTCGGCCGACTCCGAGCAGCAGCAACGCGAGGTGCAGCGCGGCCGTTCCCGAGCTCAGCGCCGCCGCGTGGAGCCCGCCGACACGCTCGCCGAACTCGCGCTCGAAGGCATCGACGTGCGGGCCGAGCGGAGCGATCCAGTTCGAATCGAAGGCTTCCAGGAGCAGGCGCCGCTCCTCTTCCCCCACGTGCGGCGGTGACAGGTAGACGCGGCTCATCGTCAGGCTCTCGAAGGGAGCTTTCTCGCCGGCACGCCGACCACCACCGTAGAGCTGTTCACGTCGCGGGTTACTACCGCTCCGGCGCCCACCACGCTGCTCGAGCCGACCGATTTTCCCGGCAGCACGCACGCCGACAAACCGAGGTGCGCGCGAGCTCCGAGCCGCGCCGCGCCGCCGAGCGTGGCATTCGGCGACACGTGAGCGAAGTCGTCGATCACCACGTCGTGCTCCACGACTGCGCCCGAATTGACGATCACGCCACGCCCGAGCCGAGCTCCCGTGTTGACGACCGCGAGCGCCAGGACGACCGTGCCCTCGCCGACCCGGGCGCCGCTCGAGACCGCTGCGCGCGGGTGTACGACGCTCGCGAGCCCGAGCCCCAGGGTGCTGACGAGCCCGGCCACTCGCTCGCGCGTGGCGTTGTCGCCGATGCCGAGCAACACGGAAACGCGGTTCTTTTCGAGCCAGGCCAGAGGGCCGAGCACGGTGAGCTCGCCGACCCGCGTGCCCCGGGCGACAGCGTCGTCCAGGAAACCCAGCACTCGTCCTCCGGCCGCGAGGGCGCAGTCTGCAACGACTCGCCCATGCCCTCCGGCGCCGAAGACGACCAAGCCTTCGCCGCTCATCGTCGCTCCCGCTGCCGCGTTCTCATGAAGGCTCCGTACCGTTGCGATTGGCATCCGCGCCCAGGAACAACGGCATGGTCACATGCCCGGGCGCACTAATCCCTCGGCGTGATAGAACACCCGCGGCGGTGGCGGCCAGGATGGACAGGTCCAGTCCGAGGCTCCAGTGATCCACGTACCAAACGTCGAGCTCGAAGCGCTGCTCGTGAGTGAGCGCATTGCGCCCATGAATTTGCGCCCAACCCGTGATGCCCGGCAACACGTCGTGTCGCCGAGCCTGTTCAGGTGAGTACCGTGCCAGGTACTCCATGAGGAGAGGTCGCGGGCCGACGAGGCTCATCTGCCCGAGCACCACGTTCACGAGCTGCGGCAGCTCGTCGATGCTCGTCGCCCGCAGCAGCTTGCCGAGCTGGGTCAAACGCTGGGCGTCGTCGCCCGCACCGGCGCGCATGGTACGAAACTTGTATACGGTAAAAGGAACACCGTGCTTGCCGGGCCGGCGCTGTTGAAACAATACCGGAGCGCCCATCGTCGCGCGGATCGACAGCGCTGCGAGCGCCATCACGGGCGCGGTTCCGAGCAACAAGCCCGCGGCGCAACCGACGTCGATGCAGCGCTTGATCGCAAGTCGAATGCCTTCCTGCCGCGCCACGGCCGCGAACATATCAGAAAAGCCCCGCTGCCGATGCAGGCTCGAGCTTGACGGCGTTCGGTCGCTTCCGCTACTGCCACGCTACATGCGCCTGCTGGTGGCAGGAGCCATCGCCAAATCGCTGCTGCGCTTCCGCGGCTCGCTGCTCGCGGCGCTCACGGCGCTCGGTCACGAGGTCCACGCGTGCTCCGGTGAGCCGGACGAAGCCACGACCCGAGCGCTGTCCGAGCGCGGGATCTTCTTTCATCCCGTACCCCTCGAGCGCTCCGGCACGAACCTGCTCGACGACGCGCGCTACGCGCTCGCCCTGCGCGCGCTGCTTCGAAGCGTCGACCCGGACCTGGTCCTGAGTTACACGCTGAAGCCCGCGGTCTATGCCTCGCTCGCGGCGCGTGAACGCGGGATCCGAGCGGCAGCCATGATCACCGGTGCCGGGCAAGCGCTCTCGACTGGAGGCGGCCTCGCGGCTTTTTCAGTGTCGGCAGGGCTGCGCCGCCTGCTCGCGTTCTCGCTCTCGAGTTGTGAAGTGGTGTTCTTTCAGAACCCCGACGACCTGCGGGAGTTCGTGGCGCGCGGCCTCGCGAGCGAGCAGCAGAGCGTGCTGCTGGATGGCTCGGGCGTGGATCTGAACGAGTTTCGAGCTTCGGAGCCACCGCTCGAGCCGCTCCGCTTCTTGACCATGGCGCGGCTGCTCCGCGACAAGGGGATCCTCGACTACGCCGAGGCGGCTCGCGGCTTGCGCGAGCATTCGGGGGTGCGCTTCGCCCTGCTAGGCCCCCGCGAGCCCGGCGCTCGAGGGCTCAGCGATGCCGAGCTCGATTTCGTTCGGACTTGCTCGGTCGATTACCTGGGAGAAACCGAAGACGTACGGCCATTCCTGAACGAGTGCAGCGTGTTCGTGCTCGCGTCGTACTACCGCGAGGGTCAGCCGCGCTCCGTGCTCGAGGCCCTCGCCAGCGGCCGCGCGGTGATCACCACCGATGCGCCCGGCTGCCGCGAGACCGTGCAATCGGGACACAACGGCTTTTTGGTGCCGCCGCGGCGGCCCGAGCTGCTCGCCCAGGCAATGCAGCGGTTCATCGAAGATCGCTCGCTCGTGACCCGGATGGGCGCTGCCAGCCGGCGGGTCGCCGAGCTCCGGTATGACGTGCGCCGGGTGAACGGCGCAATCATCGAGGCGCTGGGCCTCGTCCACGGAGCGACGTGAACCCGATGGCCGCGCCTCGCCCGATCGCTTTTTACTTCCCCTGGGTGCGCGAGCTCACGGGCGCGCCGCGTTCGGCGCTGAACCTGATGCTCAATCTGAGCCCGGAGCGCTGGCGACCGTTTCTGGTCACGGACCGCGAGAACGCGCTTTCGGAGCAAATGGCGAAGGCCGGGCTGCCCGTCGAGATCGTGCCGCTGCCGGCCTTGCTCGGGGTTCGTAACCACCAGGGACTGCGCCTGAGCTGGCGTTGGCGCGCGCGCGCGTTGCTCGCGCTCCGCCGTCACCATCGCGAGCTCGCGGCGCTGCTCGTGCGGCGGCGCGCGGCCTTACTCTGGTCTCGCAATGCCAAGGGCGTCTTGTACGCCGCGCCAGGCGCCCGCGCCGCCGGCTGTCGCTACGTATGGGACGTCGGGCTCGAAGATCCCTCTCGCGGTCCGCTGTACCTGCTGCACAGCTGGGCGCTACGCCAGGCGGATCTGATCGTGACCCAGGCGCGGCGGCAGCCGCTCGAAATCTTCGGCGAGCGGCGCCGCGCTCGCTTCGCTCATAAGTTCCATTGCCTGCCGCCGGGCATCGAGGCACGCCGCGCCGAGGCGCTGCTCCGGGCTGCACGCTCCCGCCCTGCTCGCGGCGAGCTCGTAGCGCTGTGCGTCGGCACGGTTCACCCACGCAAGAACCAGCGCCTGCTGCTCGATGCCGCGCTGCCGCTGCTGCGCCAGCATTCCGGGTTCCGTTTGCGCTTCGCGGGCTCGCCGCTCGACGAGGGCTACGCTCGCAGCCTCGTGGAGCTCGCGCGCAGCGCGGGGGTACTCAATCAGGTCGAATTTCTCGGTTGGCGAGACGACATTCCGGAGCTGATGGCAGAAGCGCAGCTGCTCGTGGTGTCGTCGGACAACGAGGGCGTGCCGCAGGTCGTGCGCGAAGCCATGTTCTCCGGCCTCGCCGTGGTGAGCTCGGCCGTGGGCGGGATCCCCGAAGTCGTATCCGACGCACGAACCGGCTTGCTCTATCCACGCGGCGACGGTGCGCGGCTCCGCGAGCACCTGGCGATGCTGCTCGCCAATCCGGAAAAGGTGGAGCAGCTCGGCGCGAACGCGCGCGCGCACGCCCGCGAGCACTTCTCGCTCGAGCGTTGGTGCCGGAGCTACGACGATCTCTTGTGGTCGCTCGCGATGGCGGGCTAGGTCAAAACCAGGCCTTCCTGCATGCAACTCGTAGAATTCATGGGTCTGCCCGGCTCCGGAAAGAGCACGCTGGCGCGCGAAATCGCCAACACATTGCGGCGTCGCGGTCTAGGCGTCAGCGAACCCATAGCGCGTATCAACGAAATGGGCGGGGCGCGCCGGAGCCTCGCAAAGCTCGCGTACTGTGCGAGCGCAAGCCTGGCTTCCCCGGCTGCGACGGCGTCGCTGGCTCAAGTCGTCGCGGCCTCGGGCCAGCCGAACGCCGCGCTCGCAGCCAAGAACCTCACGAACCTGGTTTTGCAGCGCGGCCTTGCCCTCTTCGCTCCGAAGCAAGGCGTGGTGCTCCACGATCAGGGCGTATTCCAGGCCTTGTGGTCCTTGAGCCTCGAAGCGCGGACGCCGCCGAGGTTGGACACCGCGCTTTACGAACGCATCGCTCACACCGCTCGTCGCCGCCTGGTGGTGCTTCTCGACGCCGACGTGATCCGTGTGCTAGAGCGGTTATCGGCGCGGAGCGACTCGGGTCGGTTCGCGCAGAGCGCCGATGCGACTCCAGCTACTTCTTCACTATCGGTCGAGCTCCTGGAGCAACTCTTCCGCTACGCGAAACGTCTTTCGGAGCACCAGGCGGGTGTCAGGGTCGCGCGCATCGACAACCGCGGCGCGCGGCTCGAAGAAGCCCTCGAGGCCACCCTGCGGGCGGTCTCCGAATTTCTGGCCTGAGCTGGTCCACTGCGAAGAGACAAGCCCCTGATCATGTCGAACGCCAACGAACCGGAGACCTACGCCGGCAAGAGTCTGTACGACGCTGTTTTCGCGTCAAAGTACAACCGCCAGTATACCGAGGGCCTCTCACTCTCGAACTTCCGCGCGAAGTTCGTCGCCGTTTGGGAAGAGCGAGCCTTCCGTGCGTTACTCGCGGAAGTACCGGGCGGGCAGCAGGTGCTCGATATCGCCTGCGGCACCGGTAGATACCTGCAGATCCACGTGGAGTCGGGCAATCATCCGACGGGCATGGACATATCTCCGCACATGCTCGAGCACGCCCGAAAGAACGTGGGGCCAGACGTTCCCTTGCTGCTCGGCGACGCGGAAAAGCTACCCTTCGAGGATCACTCGTTTGACGGTGTGACGTGCATGCGCCTCTACCAGCGCGTCCCCTCCGCGATCCGCGTCCGGATGCTGCGAGAAGTGAGGCGAGTCTCGCGTGGATGGGCCATCGTTTACTTCGGCGGAACGACCCCGTGGCTGAATGTTCGCCGCAACCTGCGCAGCTCGGTGTTCGGCCTCAAACACAACGGCCAGTACCGCGCGACCCTCCCGCAAATCCTGATGGAACTGCGAGAGGCAGGCGTCTACGTCGTCGACTTCCAGTGGGTGATGTCGCTGATGACGGACGGGATCTTGTTCCACGTGCAGTGGTAGCTGGAAGCTCATGGCGCACCAGACCATACCGCTTGCGGTCGTGGCCTTTCAGTCTGGCAAGCGAGCCAACGGCGGACTCGAGAGCTTGTTCGAAATCGCGCGGCACTTGAGAAGGGCGCGCCCGTTTCTCGTCACACAATGTGAGTCGGAATACACCGCGCGCTGGAGGAAGGCCGGCTTCGATGTCCTGGTGTGGACACTGCCGAGGAGCGATCGCCGTGTGAGCCGCCTTCCTGCACGCGTCGCACGAAACGCTTCACTGCTCGCGCTGAACTACCGCTTCGCCGCGGTACTGAGGGAACGAGGCGTTCGCGTCGTTCATTGCAACGACGGCTCCGCGATGGCGATGGCCGGGTTCGGCGCCCGACGGGCTGGCGCACGGATCGCGCTCAACATCCGCGACACGGCGCTGGGCAACCTCACCAAGTGGCGGGGTTATCGCTTGCTTGCGGAAGAAATCGTGGTCCTCTCGGAAGAAATGAGGGCGTTCGTCGAGGATGCGCTGAGATTGCCCGCTACGCTCGCCCCGTGGGGTGCTCGGATCAGCTCCATCTACAGCGTGGTCGATGTGGACAGGCTGGCCCCCCTCCCCGAGCTCACCCGGGCCGAGCTTCGGCGAAGCCTCGGGATTGCGCCCGGCACGTGCGCCGTGGGCGTCGTTGCAGCTTTCGTCCCGAAGAAGCAACAACTGGATCTGCTTCGGGCTCTGGCGCGCGAGATCCAGCGGCTGCCGCCGGAGCTCGACTTCTACTTCGTGGGTGACTTCGAACCGGAGTCGGATGCCTATGCTCGGGCCTGTCGCGACGCTGTCGAAACCAGCTCGCTGCGTGAGCGCGTCCGTTTCGTCGGGTTCACGCCCGAGCCCGAACGCTGGTATCAGGCACTGGACCTCACTTTGTTGCCAAGCCGCACCGAGGGTCTGGCACGCAGCACCATCGAGAGCATGGCTTCTGGAACCCCAGTGATAGCCTTCGACTTTTGTTCGGCGCGCGAGGTGCTCGAGCGCCACGGGGCGGGCATCGTCATGAACCAGGGAGATTTCAGGGGACTGCTCGACGCGGTCAGGCAGCTCGCCGAGGATCTCCCGAGGCGCCAGCGCTGCGCTGAACAGGCGGTACGGGCAGCACGCAGTCTGTTCCGAGCGTCCGATGTGGCCGGAGCCTACGACGAGCTATACGAGCGGCTCGCCGCGCTCGCGTCGGGCCGATCTCAATCCTTCTGAAGAGTCGCCACGATGTGGCCGTTGACGCGCGCCACGCGAGCGAGCGTGTCCGTGAAAGCCACGCGTTCGAGCGCGGCGACCCCCAGCGTGATGGTGCCGAGAAGCGGCTCCGACGTAAGCCGATCCCGGATCGGCCGTCTGCGATGCCGAAAGTAATCTTCAAGCGGCCTGCCGAGGCGTTTCCAGAGCTGCGCGCCCAGAGTTCCGCGGCCTGCACCGCCATAGAGCCGCGTATCGTGCGCTACCGAGACAAGCCGCAGCGACGCAGCGTGACCGAAGCGCGCCAGTGATTGCTCCGAGAAAAAGTAGAGGTGCCTCGGGACGTCCTCGCGGTAGGAGTACCGAGAAAACAGGCTGTTGATGTTCGTGACGAGTGCAATCAGTCGTCCCCCTGGTCGCAGTAACTCGCTCGCTCGGCGGAAGGCCGCGAGGGGGTCATGCAGATGTTCGAACACCGCCCACGCGGTGATGGCGTCGAACGAGCCGGGAGCAAAGTCGGCCCCTTCCGGGAATGAACCACGTCGGATCTCGAGGCCGTGTGGGTTCTGCGCATTCTCGCTCGGCTCGAGCCCGAAAACAGTCCAGCCCCGTTCAGCCATCAGCTGCATCCAGTCGCCGTTTGCGCATCCGACGTCGAGCAACTGGCCCGGTGGTACCCCCTGCAGGTATTCGGTCTGGATCCGGTAGCGCTCAGCCAGCGCGTCCCGGGAACGGCCGCCGAAAAACTCCTCGGGGTAGTACCTACCGATGGCGTCGCGGGTCGGCCGCGGATTCAGGTATGCCAGGCCGCAACCACGGCAGCGCACGACCGGCCACTCGCGACTGTCCACCTGGAAGCGGTAATCCTTGCAGCGGTACAGCTCGTCGGCGGCGTCATCGCCGCACAGGTTGCAGCTGACGCGCTCTATCTCCGGCTCTTGAGTGGTGCCACTCATGATCGCCGTCTCAGAACGAAAAGCCACTGCGTCGGGCAAAGCTTGACCTGCTCGTCGGCTGCGTAGAGCGCGTCGTTGAGGTGACCGTGGATGGCTCGCCCCAGCCCGTATCGCAGGTGCCCATACTGGATGCGCGCTACCGCGTCCTTCACCCACGGGTGCGCGGCGCGCGCCGCCCGCCGATCCCCCAGGTATCGCGCGTAGGCCCCGTAGCGAATGGCGCGCCCAAGCAGTCCGGACGCGCCGAACCAGAGCCCGTTGGCGATCAGGCTGGGTGCGGCCCCCGCAGGCACCGCCTCGACGAGGTCGAGCTCCGTGTCGTCGAGCAGGTTCCCGAAGCGACGGGGCGTGTATTTGCGGAAGCCATGGGAGAAGCCCCAAACAAGCGAGCCATACGGGCTCGGCACGATGATCAGTGCATGACCCCCGGGCTCGAGCACACGCGACACGCTCTTCATTACCGACCGGTCGGCGCGGAAATGTTCGAACGCAGTCACGGAAATCACGGCGTTGAAGCTGCGACCCAGGCTGTCGATCCGATGCGCGTCCCAAACCTTGAACGTCGGATGGAGGGCTTGTTCCCCGGCCCCTCGCTCTTTCCAGAATTCAGACTCGCGGATATCGATCCCGAGGTACTCACCCGCGAGGGCTGCCTTCCTGAGCAACTCGTAGTACGGCCCGTCGCCGCAGCCGATATCGAGCACCCGCAGCCCCGAAGCTGGGAAATATTGGCGAGCGAACTCCGGAAGATTTCGGTTGATCCAGTACCGGCCCAGGGTTCCGAGGCGACCGCTCGCGTCGAGCGCCTTGACCTCGCGATCGCGCTCGATCTCGGGCGAAGTTTCGTCGGACACGCGATGCGGATGTTGAGCGCGAGAACCGCCGCGGTCAAGGTCGGATGGACGTCGACGCCGGTTTCACGGACACCAAACGCGATGGTATCGTGCCCCCGATGCAGTCGGCCGTTGCGCGATCTCCGAGCCGCGCGGATACCCGCGAGCCGGTCACCTCGAGCGCACGCGCCGAGGGTGATCCGCTGGGGGCCTCGCCCCGCCTGCGGATGTTGATGCTCGGGGCGCCCCTCCTCTACTTCGTCGTCACGGGCGCCCTCAACCTGCTAGGCGCCGAAAACGACGCGTTCATCGCTTACCTCGGCGTGGTGCTGGTCGCTACGGTCATGTTCGCGCCACTCGCCCTGATGCCCGGGATCGGCCCGCTACACGTGCTCGTATTTCCGGCCTTGTGGTGGTTCTTCAACCTGGTCCTGCGTCAGAGCAAGACCGTCGTGTACGGGCTCTCGGAGCACGTGGCCCTGCCCGGCGTAACTCCGACGGAGCTGAACGTCTTATATGCCAAGCTCCAGCTTCTCACGGCTGCGGCACAGCTGTCCTTCATCGCCGGATACTTCCTGCTCAAACGCACGGCGGTCCCCACCTTTCGGCTGCGTCCCGCAACGTTCTTGAGAACGAAGGTTGTCTTGGTTCTCCTCGCCAGTGGCGCGGTGCTGTTGGTTTACGACCGTGTCATGGGCGGGCTCGAGGGGATGTTGCTGATGCGCGGCATGAGTCGCGGCGTTCGCGACGAACTCCGCGGCGGCGGTCATTTCAACGTGCTGTTGAGCGTTCCAGTCGCACTCACTTACGTGCTGTACTCGGTCTGGCCCAACGCGCGGAAGAGCCCGCTTTTCTGGGTGTGTCTGGCGTTTGCACTGGCGTCGGCGTTCCTCGTGTCGGGTTCTCGCTCGATGCTTTTCTACCCGCTGATCGTGCTCACGATGATCCACTACCTATCCGAGTGCCGGCTGCCGAAGCTTCCGCTTCTGGCCGCGGCGGTCGGCGCGTGGCTCGCCATCGGGGCAATCGGTATCTTTCGCACCCAGCACTTCGGTGCAAAGTCGGTCGATTGGGGGTTGTTTTCCGATTACGGCGTCTCGGACTACGCCAACGTCAGCTCCGAGGCGTTGGTAGTGCGCGCCACCCAACGCTACGGAAGCCTGCCTGCGCTCTACTACGTTCCGGAGGACTCCCCTCTCCTGCTCGGGTCCACGTACATGCGCATTCTCCTTGCGCCGCTTCCGCAAGCGCTGCTGCCGTTCGACAAGCCAACCGCGGCCGGTCGCCTGAATGGGCAGATGTTCTTCTCGATCGACGCCGGCGTGCCGTGTGGTGCCGTGATTGAAGCGTATTGGAACTTCCACGTCCCGGGCGTGATCATCCTGTTTTTCCTATTGGGATTGATGAGCTCGTATGCGCAACGGCTCTACCTCGCGAATCGCTGGGTGCCCGGCGCAGCGGCCTTCTACGTGCTGTACGTGTTCTTCTTCAAGTTCGAGTCGGACGGCGCCATCCAGTATCTGCAAGCAGCAGCGACGGCTTTCATATTGCTCGTATTTCTGTGCGGATTTCCCAGGCTCCGCAGCTTCGCCGTATCGGAGAGCGCAGTTCGGCCACCCAACGATCGGGCGCCCGATTGATCAACGGCCGCAGCGGGGAACGCGCCACGGCGAGCGGCCCATCGCAGAAGTGTGCACGTTGCGCCAAGTGCCGCTGAATTCTCGCATCGCCGGATCGATTTCGTAGTCAATCTCGCCGCGTTGCGCGTCGATCGTCGCCCTGCCGAGCGGCCGCGCGGTAAGCGTGCGCCGCCCGGTCGGCTCTTCATTCGCGCGACGCGGCATGCCGATGACTTCGTGCAGAGCCTCGCTGGAAAACTCGAGAGTGCACTCACTGACGTCTCGGACCGGATGTCTGGAGTCGTACACCGCGAACGGGATCGATAGCAGCTCCTGCACGAACCCGCCTGAGTGGTTGATCGCACGATGCTCGCCGAACAGTTCGCCATGATCCGCGGTGAACACCAGCACGAACGGACGTTTTCGAGCACGAGCCGCCTTCAAGAACGCACGCAAGTGGTGCTCGACGTCGGTCAGCGTCGACAGATACGCGGCCCGCATCCTCTCGACCAACCCGCGATTGTGTGGCTCCTCCAGATCGCAATGCCCCCAGTAACAAAACTGTTGGAACTCCCGCACGTCGGCCAAGTGTTGCGGGTCCTTGGCAAGGCTCGACGGCACGTACGGACCGTGCATGTCCAACACGTGGAAGTAAGAGAACAACGGCTGAGCCACGCGACCTTCTT
Source organism: Myxococcota bacterium (assembly GCA_030852505.1). Taxonomy (GTDB): domain Bacteria; phylum Myxococcota_A; class Polyangia; order Polyangiales; family Polyangiaceae; genus PMG-095. Next base: position 18,615 of record JALYWZ010000002.1, read on the forward strand.
CCCTGGCGAATCGCGCCAGCATTTCGTCGGTCGGCACGTACTTTTCGCGCAGCTCCCCGGCCTCCGCCCCGGTCGGAACTCGCCGTAGCAAGTTCGGCATCACGAAGGACTCGGCGAGCACCCGACCCGTTCCGGAGAAGTAGCGATCGAAGCAACCGCTGCCCGTGATCCGCTTGCCGCGTCGCCCGAGGTACATCGACGTCAGGTGGCTACCCTTCAAGCGACCCGGCAGCGAGGCGCTGCAATCGCCCTGAAGCGCCAGGTTTCGAACCAAGACTTGGTACGTGGAGATACCGTCCGTGACGACCGCCTCGTGACGAACGGCGCTCCGGCATACGAGCTCCGTCAAATCCGAGGCACCGCTGAGGCACCAGTCGTCGAACGTGTCCTTGCGCAGCGCATCCACCGAAAAGACATAGATATCGGGCCCGCCTGGAGCGCCCGCGCTCGCCGAGCCTTCACTCGGGCGCCGGCTAAAGCCGAACGATGCGACGAAAGGCAACAGCGCGGCAGCGAATCCGAGCGCCGGCCGCAACTGGGGGCGTGTCACCAGCAGGTATCCGCCTAGCAGCGTGAGGCACGCAGCGCTGCAAAGCACCAACAGGCAGTGCGGGCTCCTCACGAACGCAAGCAGATTGCCGCCTCGCGTCGCCCACGAATAAGCGAGCCCCAATATCCCGGCCTGGTAACCGACCACGGCCGCGAACCACACGAACTCGGAACCGGTTCGTTTTTGGAGCCACCAGCCAAGCGCGCCGAGCACGAGAGTCGTCGCCGCAAAGGTTGCAAGCCCCCAGGGCTGCGACAAGAACGACGAGTCCCTGCCGAGGAGCTTGATCGAGAACGCGAAATAGAAAAACGCTGCCGTCAGCGCGAAGCGTATGCGCGTGTCCCGCGAAACCAGCGTGCCGAGCAGCGTTACTCCCATCCACGCAGCCGCGTAGACGACGAGCACCCGCGTCACCGACGGGCCGAGGTCCGACAGAAACCAGGCGTTTTGTGCGACGAAATACAACGTCTCGAGTCCGAGACAGGTCGAGCTCAAAGCGAGTGCCGCGAGCGCATACCGGGGGCTCGCTCTCCGGGCAACCTCAACGGACTCGCGAACGCGGACCAGCGCAGGCGCGCTGCCGTCGTCGCTGGAACTCGCCGAGGAGTCCGTCAAGTGTCTCTAGTCCTTGCGCCGGCTTCCACCGCAACCCGGCTGGCCACCGCCGTGGTTTGGTTACCTACTCCGGGGAACGTGTAACGTCGAAGCACGATGGTGAGATTCCGCGCCGCCGGCGCGCCCCCTCGCCGATTCGAGTCCCCGGCGAGCCCTGGGCCGCGGCACGCTACCCCGCTGAGGCGTCTCGTGCAAGCAGCGCTCCCAGGGCGGTGTCAATGTTCTGCTTCGCGCCGTCGACGGGGCCGCTTCACATAGACGAGGATCGCCAGCAAGAAGGCGAGATACGAAAGAAAGTTTGCAAGACCGGCGCCAAGCAGGCCCGAGCTCGGAACCAAGGCCAGGTTCATCGCAACGTTCAGAGCGGCTATGGAGGCCCAGACGACGGCCGCGCGCGCAGTGCGACGCGAAACGAACAGGTCGACACTCAAAATCCGGGCGGCACCGAACAGACACACTCCAGCGCCGGTCAGGAAGAACAGCAGCGGCACGTTGACATCCGGCGGAGGGATGATGTCGAGCAGGAGAGACAGCAGCGGTCGGGAACATAGCGTGAGCGCAACGAGCAAAGCAGTGGAGCATCCCGCGTAAGCCGCGAGGGAGACCATCCGCGCCCGCCGCGCATCGGCAGAGCTCCAAAATTTCGCGGCCAACCGCGGAAAGAGCACGGTGGTAACTGCGCTCGATAGTACCGAGGGGATGCTCACCAGCGCATAGCTGGCCGCATAGATGCCCGTCGCGGCCCCCCCCAGAAGCCCGCCCACGATGAGCCTGTCCCCTCGCGCCAGCACTGTGTCGGCGAGTTGCGTCCCCGCGAGCGGTATCCCGTAGCCGAGCAAAGGACGAAGGAGACCCGGCGCCCGGCGCACCGGGCCAAGGTCCCGCAAGGCTATTGCGAACAGCGCGACCGACGAACCCAAGATCGCCAAGCAAACCGCGATTGCGACGGCCAAAACACTGCGGAAGATCAGCGCCGCGCCGACGCAAGCGACGAGCTCGACGCACTCGGCCAGTACGGTCGCGAGCGAGTACTCCTTGAGCTTTCCGAGTGCTCGGAAGTGATTCAGCAGTAAGAGACGCAATGCCATGCACAACGCCAACACGACGCTGAGAAGCGCCTCGTCCATGCCGAATTCGACCTGACCCAAGGCTCGTAGCGCGGCGCTCAACGCGAGTCCCAACACGGCGAGGGCGGCGCTCGTACCCAGCACTGCGAGCGACGCCGACCAAAGCATGCCGCCGCGATCCGGGTCACTGTCGGCCTGCGGGTAAAATTGGATGATCGCCTGGTACAGGCCAAGCCCGCCGACCACGGCTATCATAGCAGCCGCGGCCGAGATGCCCGCCCACGCTCCCAGTCCCGCCACGCCCAGTGCCCGCGACAAGACCAGCGTCGTGACCAAGCCGCTCGCCTTCACGAACACCAGCACCCCGAGCTGGCGCACGACGTCGAAGAACAGGGTCAGTATCGGGCTACGGCGCAAGGCGCTCGATGTCGCGGTGAGTGACCGACGCCACGATTTCCGGCGTGAAGGGCAGTTTGTTGGCGAGTACGTAAAGGTTCTCGTCGGCTGCAGCTGCGGCCACGGCTCGCGAGACGCCGCGTGCGATTAGCTTGCCGAGGTTCCGTGTCTTCGGCCGGACGCGGAACCTCATGTGCGCGAGCCACATCATTTCGACGAAGCCTGCGCGAGCGAGCAGCTTGGCCAGCGACCGTCGGGTGAAAAACTGGATGTGGTTCGGTGCGCCCAGCAAGGTACCGCCGCGCCGAGGGAACGTTCGCAATAGCCGGAAATTCAAGGCACCCTTGCTCGGGATCTTGAGCACCAGAACGCCACTGTCGTCGAGAAGCGAGTAGGCGCGCCTCACGAATTCAGCCGGTTCCCGAAGGTGCTCCATCACGTCCCACATCGTGATCAGGCCGAATCGAGTACCAAAATCATGGCTCAGAAAATCGCCGGCCACTGCTGACAGGCCCTTGCTCCGACATAGCTCGCTCGACGTTGGTGAAACATCGATGCCTTGCGCCAGGTAGCCGGCGGCTACCGCAAGAGCTAGGAACTCCCCGTTGCCGCAGCCGACATCGAGCATCGGTCCAGGTGGCGGTTTCACGCGCTTCAGCCTGTGTTCGAGCTCGCCGGCAACGACCGCCTTGAAGCGCTCGTCGATGCGAAAGCCTGTGTAGTGCTTGCCGTACGCTCGCTCGATTCGGTGTTGAATCTCGGGCGTGGTGGTGAGCCAGCGGTGCTGACAACTCCGGCACAGCATTGCCGGCAACGTTAGACCAGAGCGGAACTCGAGCACGTTCGTCCGGCTGGGCTCGGGTGAACAATGATCACACGCAGGACAAGCCACCGCTGTCATCAGCCCGCCCGCCCAGTTGCGACGACGCTCGTCAGGATGTCCGCGTAGCCACGCGCGCTCGCGGCGGCAGTGAAAGCGAGAGCGCGCTCTCTCCGCTGCTCGGCCTGCGACTGCGACTTTTCCGAAATCAGGGCTTCCCTAAGCGACGCGGCGAATCCAGCCACGTCGCCCACGGGGACCAGCTTGCCGTACCTGCCGTCGTCGAGGATCTCACGCGGACCGTGCGGGCAATCCGTGGATACGATCGGCAGCCCGCATGCCAGCGCCTCGACCAGGACGTTCCCGAACCCTTCCCAGCGGCTGCTCAGCGCGAACACGTCCGCTGCTGCCAGGAAGGGATAGGGGTTCTCGCAAAAACCCCAGAATTTGACGCGAGACTCGATGCAGAGCTCGCGGGCGAGCGCCTGGAGCCGCGGTAGTCTCTCGCCCTGCCCCAGCACCCACAGCGTGGGCTGGGGATCGCGGTCGAGACGAGCGAACGCGCGGAGGAGAAGATCCTGGTCCTTTTGCTCCGTGAGCCGGCCGCACGTCACGACTAACTGGCCTGGTGGACGCGGCTCCGGCAGCGGCTCGGCGGCAAGCTCGAATACTCGTGTGTCGAAACCCGCGTTGTAGACGACGCTGACTTTGTGCCGTGCAGCAGGAACTTGCGCCGCAAGGTCGTCAGCGACCCCGGTCGAGTTCGCGATGACCCAATCGGCCGCCGCATAAGCTGCGCGGTAACGAGGATGTAACAAGGCCCGCGCCCAGTAAGGCTCTGTCGCGAGCCGAGCCGAGAAGTTGTTCTGGATGCCGATCACCAGCCGCGGCTTCGGTTCGGAGATCGCCACCGCTGCCGCGAGTGCGGCGCTCGCGTGCTCCTGTATCGCGCAGACCACGTCCGGCCGAAAACGCGAGATGAGACCTCGCAAAGCCGGGATCGAAGCAACCACGCCTAGCGTCGAGGATCGAACCCATCGCTGACACGTCAAGAGCTCGATGTCCGTGCGCAAACGGGATTCGTACTTTCCACGGCCGCGAGCCACGGCCAGGATCGGCTCGACGCCAAACCCTGGAAGCTCGTTGACGACTCGCACGACCTGCATCTCGGCGCCGCCTCCGCCGAGGATGGGACAGAAGAACAACCCCCGGATTGGATCCGGAAGGTTCGACGCCGCATGGGTCACGCCGATTTTTCCGGAGCGCTCGAGTAGTAGCCCTCTCGGCGATAGTAGTAATAGCGTTGATAGTATCCGTAGTGTCGAGCCTCGAGGTCCACGGCGTTGAGCACCACGCCCACCACGCGCCCACCGACGTCGAGCAGCGAGCGCGCCCCACGCCTGGCCAATTCTCGGGTCGTCTTCGACGCACGCACGACGAGCACGCTTCCGTCCACGCGCGTCGAAAGCACCGCACCGTCCGTCACGGGGACCACTGGCGGACTATCGATGATCACACGGTCATAAGACTGCGCCAGCCGGGTCAGCATCTGCCCGAAGACCTCGCTCTGCAAAAGCTCCGCGGGGTTCGGAGGTAGCGGTCCTGCCGTCATCACCGATAGGTTCGGGACCTCGGTCGGGTAAGTTGCCTCGGAAAGCGACTCCGGCGAGAGCATGACGCTCGAAACCCCGAAGTCGTTGGAAACTCCGAATACGCGGTGAATGCGCGGCCGCCGCAGATCGCAGTCGATCAAGATTACCCGCTGGCCCGCCTGAGCCATGGTCGTCGCGAGCAAGCAAGCGACCATCGTCTTACCCTCGGAGGGAGCAGAGCTCGTGACGAGGAGCGTCCGGTGCGGCTTGTCCGGCGACATGAACAGGATGTTCGTGCGGATGGCGCGAGCCGCTTCGCTCACCCCCGCGGTTGGACGCTGATGCGTAATGAGCTCTGCGGGCCCCTCCCCCTCACGAACGGCCTCCCGCCGCCGCCTGCGACTGCGACCGCGAGCACCCTCCGCCTTATCGGAGATCTGAGGCAACAGCCCGAGGAAGGGCAACTTGAGGTCTCGCTCGACGTCGTCCGGAGTCTTGACCGTTTGGTCGAGCCGCTCACGCCCGATCGCCGCGATCAGCCCGAGGAAGATGCCGCCAATCAGGCCGCCCGTCAGGTTCAACGGCACGTTCGGACGCACCGGCCGCTCGGGGACCCTCGGCCTGTCCACCACGCGTATGTTGTTCACCTTCAACATGCGGGTCAGATCCGTCTCCTTCGAGCGCTCCACCACCAGCGAGAAGAGCTTCTCGTTGTTCTCCTTGGCGCGGCGCAGACGGTTGTACTCGATCTCGAGAAGATTCAGATCCAACGCCCGCTTCTCGGCTTGATTGTAGAGCGACTGCACTCCGCCGATTTCGCGGCTCAGCGACGAGAACTCGCGCTCGTAAGCCTCTCGGATGTTCTTGGCCTCGGCGAGCAGCGCTGCTTTCGCCGTGTCTCGGGCCGCGACGGCAGAGCGCACCATCGGGTGGTTCTCGCCCTTGCCCTCGCGCAGCAAAGATTCGACCGTCTGCGTTTCGTGCAGGTAGCTCTCGCGAAGACGTTGAAGCACCGGGCTCGAGATGAACTCGAGCGCCGGAAAGCTCTCGGCGTCGCTCGAGTCGAACTCGCGAAGCGCCGCCGCCCGGGTCGAAACGTTCTCGCGGCGAGCACGAAGCTGCGTCAAGACCTGGCTGAACTGCTGCATTTCCTCGCGCAGCATGTTCGACTGGTCATCCATCGACATCGACAGGATGTTCTTGTTCTTCTTGTAGTTGTGGAGAGCCATTTCGCTCGACTCGAGGTCCTTCCACAGACCGTCGAGTTGCGTGCGAAGCCAGTCACCGGCCGTGCTCGCCGACTCGAAGACATCGTCCAAGTTTTGCTGCACGTAGGTGTCGACCAGGGTCGCCAGCACTCGCTGCGCGCGTTCGGGGTTCGGGTCTCGATACGTGACCACCACCAGCCGGCTATCGCGGATCTGCTCGACCTCCACCCGTTCGCCGAGAAGCTTGGTCGCCTGTTCGATCGTGACCGGTTCCGACCCCTTCTTGCGTATCTCCGCGATGAACGAGGCGTCCTTGTTCAAGGCGTGCTTGCGCACGACCTCGCTCAAGACCCGCGTCGAGTGGATCATCCAAATTTGTGTGCGGTAGTACTCCTTGTTATTGAGGTAGGAGCTACCGTCGGTCGAGACCACTGTCTGTACCTGATCGCCGAGCGGACGCGGAACATTGGGATCGAACATGACCGTCGCCCGCGCCTCGTAGATGCGGGTCATGCCCAACGTCACGAAAGTGACGACGCCGATCACCGCCCCGGCCACGGCCAACGCAAGCAACCAGTGCTTGCGCAGTGCCGTCATCAGTACGACGAGAGAATATGACTCGTAGATCTCCGATAACGATCGGGACGATTCCTGAGGCAGCATGCTGGCGGCGCCGATCCTAGCACCATTCGCCGTTTGGCTAGCGACGACCCGCGGCGCGTTCGATGACTAGACGCCGGAGCTCCGCCTTCCGTTGACGGATTCTATCCGCGCTGGGGCCGTGACCGGCGAGCTGTTCCGCGTGCTCGAGCGCGCGCTGAGCACGAGCTACTTGGCCGATCGCACTCGCGGCCGCCGCAAGGCCCAGGAATGCATTCGGGGAGGGTGAAACCGTGACGGCGCGTTCGTAGACCGTCAGTGCCGATCCCCATGCCTCCGTGCTGGCCAATGCGTCTCCCATCTCCACGAGCACGTTCGCGCATTCTGGGTTCACGTCGTCACAAGATTCCGCGCCCTCACGAGCGGCCGAGGCGAGCAACGCCCCATTCGAGCTGGGGTCCGCCCGCATCATGCGCACTGCATCGAGGAAACATCGCGCTTTCTCCCAGCTCGAGTAGTGCCGGCAGGCTTCGAAGAGTACGGGCGCTGCTTCATGACCGTGTCCCGCCGCAACGGCCAGGCGGGCCCTCAGGATCGCGGAATCTGCCGAAGCAGGCGCAGCGCGCTCCAGCGCAGTGAGCTCCACTTCTCCGCGCTTCGAGCAGTCTTCGGCCGGGCACGTGCCGCGCTCCACTGCTTCTATCATGAGCTTGATCGCGTCGCGCCTTGCTGGCGCGTAGAACGGATCCCGGCGCACCGCCTCTTCCAGACAGCGCCGCCGCGCAGCGCGAGTCGATTCGTTTCCCAGCGACCGAGACGCGTTCGTCAACATTTCCGCCCCGGCCGTGCCTTGCGCCGCTCCTCGCACGAGCAGTTCGGGATCGCGTGTCCAGGCGGCCGCCAGACGCCCAGCGAGTGACGCCAGACCTGGCTCGAGCTCCGCGGCACGCCTGAGCTCCGTCATCGCTTGGCCGAGCGCGCCGCGGTGCTCGAGCACTCGCGCAGCCAGAAGCCGCGTGCGCCCGTTGTGCAGATCGCGCTCGAGCGCCAGGGCGATCCAGGGCATGGGATCGGCACGCCGCGACGCGAGCGCCAGAGTGCCGCCGAGTCGCGCGAAATGCGGCTCCGCGGGGTGACGAAGCATGGCCCGGCGCAGCCGAGTGAAGAGGCCGGCAACCTCCGGGCCGCGAGCGGACCCCGCCGCTTGAACGGCCGCGCTGAGCTCGAGCCGCTCGTCGCTCACGGCGAATCGCCCGAAGCCCGCGCTGCCTAGCCAGAGGAGCGCGCCGCAGAGACTGATCGCTGGGACGAGAACATTCGGACTCCGCCAGCGTTCGGAAACGGATTCTGCTTTGGGCTCGGGAGCGTCGAGCGCACCGAGTGCGCAGGCGGCAGCAACACCGATTGCGGGCAGTTCGAGTCCCATGTCGAACGCGTTTTGGACCAACAGCGCGACCAAACCGGCTTTGAGCCCGCTTCTCGTGGAGGACGCGGACGCGGCGTTGCCACCAGCGCGCACCACTTGCCGCAAGGTCACCGTGACCAGGCCCAATGTCACGGGCACGCCCCATTCCACGAGCCATTGCGCGATCAGATTCTCGGGTTGCGCCGCGACGTGGTGGTTCGAGGCAACCCCGTAGGCCTGGGAGATGCTCTCGAATGCCCCACGACCGACGCCAAACACAGGAAAATCGAGGACCATCTTCAGCGAGCGCGAAATCATGTGCAGCTTGCCGATCTCGCCCTGGAACAGGTCGCGCCACGTTGCCGCCTGTGCGCCGAGCACCGCGAGTACGAGAGCGCCGCTCAGGGCGATCGCTACGGCTACCCAGCTTCGCGCTGACCGATTCTCGGGCTCTCGCGACGCGCGCTTGCGGTCGAAAGCCAGGAATGCCAACGCGCCAACGGCAACCGCGGCGACCCCTGCCCGCGATCCCGTCAAGATCACGACGCCGAACGAAAAGACCACACCGACCACGAGCGCGGGACGAAACTCTCGAAAACGGCTCGAAATCGAAAGACCGAGCCCAGAAAAGGCAGCCAGGTTCAGGTAACCGGCCAGGTTGTTCGGATTCAGTAGCGGTCCAATCCGCCAACGAGAGGCGCCAAACCGGGGTTCATAGACACCGAACACTGTCTGCGCCTCCAGGACTCCGTGCGCGACGGTGCAGGCTCCAACTACCAAGCCGCATGCGAACAGCGTGAGCGCGATCGCTCGTGCCCCGAACCGCGACGCGGCAACGGACGCGCTGAGGGCCACCACCGCGTACAAGAACCACTTGAACGCCTCGACGAAGCTCGCTCCCGGGTCGAGCGACAAGGCGCCCCAGGTGACAGTCTCGCCGAATGGGTGCAAGGCACGTCGCCAAATCTCGGCGGCCTGCGGATTCACGGCGCCAACCAGCCATATCGGCAGGGGCAGCGCCTGCAAAAGACTAAAGGCCGCCAGCGCGAGCGCAGTTCGGAACACGAGTGTTCCGTGCGTGCCGTATCGGCGCACGATGAGCGCGCTTGCCGCCACCAGGATTGGCGAGACGGCGAGCAGCAGGGCGATGTGCGCGCCGCCCAAAGCGATGGCGAGGGCACCTACGCCGAATGCCCCAACCAGAAACGCGCTAGCGGCCATAGCTGTCGTTCGGCCGTAACTACCAGCGCGGAGGTCCATCTCCCCCAAACTTGTTGCGCCCGCTGCGGCCGCCGATCAGATCATCGGCGGACATCGACCCATCTCGGGTGTGTCGAGGCAGGGAGCGCGATGCAGGGCCGGACCCACGAACAATGGGTTCACAGGTCCGGCGCTGGATCTGCAACTTTACCTAGGGGCAGCCCTCGAGAGCCGCGGCCGCTTCGCAGTGACCCTCCGGACCCTCGATCGATTCGGCTGCGTCATTCGCGTGCGCGGCGCGGCAGCAAAGCGCGCTAACCGTCAACCCCTGACAGGCAGCCACACAAGCGGCTTCGTCGGCGTAGATGCTGTCAGTCGCGTCGTACTCTCCGCAGTTGTCGAAGAAGTCGTCGCAGTACTCAGCGCAATCCTTGCCGTCGCCAGCAGGGTAGTTGCCGTTGTCGGCGCACTCGAGCAGCGGAACTTCGCTACCAGCGCCGCCTTCGCCACCTTCGCCGCCGACGCCGTCGTCGCCACCGGTACCGCCGGTCACTTCGTCGGAGCCGCCAAAGCCGCCTTCGCCGGCACCGCCAACGCCGCCACCAGCGCCGCCGACGTCACCACCGCCAGCACCTGCGCCGCCACCGTCGACC
>JALYWZ010000975.1 GCA_030852505.1 Myxococcota bacterium
GGGCTGGCCCCCGGCGCTGGTGCGCGGCATCGCGGGCGACGCCGACGCCGTCGGGGAGGTCGCGGACCTGCTGAACGACGTCGACCCGGTGATCCGGCGCAAGGCCGCGCAGGTGTTGTTCGACCTGAAGCCGGCCACGGTCGCGCCGAACCTGCGGCTGGCTCTGTCGCGAGACGAAGATCAAGAGGTCCGGCGCTACGCGGCGCTGGCGCTGACACGGCTCGGGGAGGGGGCGCCGCTCGCCGTCGAGCTGCTGCGGAGCTCCGACCGGAACCTGCGCAGGTTGGCTGCGCTCGCGCTCGGCGAGAGCGGCGACAAGCGCGCAGAAGCCGAGCTCATCGCCTGGTGGCGTGACCGCGAGCACCTCGAGTTCACCCGCGCCTGTGAGGTGCTCGGCGCGCTGGCCGCGATCCGCTCGCGCGACTCGATCCCGTTCTTATTGAAGTCGCTCGACGACGTGCGGCTGCGTCCGTACGTCGCCCGAACGCTCTCGGCGATCGGGGACGAGAGCGGGCGCTACTGGCTGGCCCGCGCTCTCGCCAACGAACGCTCGCACAGCACGCGCGGGGTGTTGCTGGACGCGCTCCTGTCGCTCGGTGCACGCGAAGAGCTCGCGGCGCCGCTGGTGCGCTTGCTCGGCGTGCCGGATCCGCCGCCGAACGGCATCGAGGCCGCGCTGCGCGCCAAGGTGCTCCAGCACGTGGGCGGGCCCGAGCCGCGCGATCTGGCACGGCTCCGTGATCGCAGCGATCTCGGCGCCCGCCTGCGCGTGTTCATCCCTAAGGGCGGGAACGGCAGCGGGGTGCGCGTCCTGGTGCGCGCGCACTGTCCCAAGGGCAAGGGCGACGGAGCCGGCGGCGCATCCGGGGAGGTGCTGCTGAGCAGCGCCTCGCACCTCGTGCGCTACGACAAGCGCGGCGAGCTCGTGCGCCAGCGGGGGATCCCGGAGCTCGACGCGCAGCGGGTGTTGCGGCTGCCGTTCCCGTGCACGGGGCAGCCGCTCGAGCGATTTGCCCGGGTTCCGGACAACCTGGGCGCGCGCCCGGGTGTTTTGTCGGAGTTCGTGCTGTTTGCGAATCGGGCGATCACGATCGAGGGGGTGGCGCTGGTGCCGCTCGCGGATGAGCTGCCGCCGCCGCCGCCCGAGCCCTGGGTCGACGCCGAGGGCACCAAGCGCCCCGGCTAAGATCCTGACAATCGACCGCGCTCAATCGACCCCTAGACCCGGGCCTATGCTATAGACGCGCGCCGTGGCCGAAGAATCAGCCAAAAATCCGGGCGAAGAGCAGGAGCAGGGCGCCCCGGAAGCGTCCGAACCGCGCTCGAGCGAGCCCCAGGCCGTCGATCCCAAGACGATCCGCGATCGCAACAAGCGGATCCGCGCCGAGGCCGCGGAGAAGCGCCGTCGCCAGCGCGAAGGGACGCCGGAGAGGCGACGCGCGGCTTCGGCCCGCAACCTCGACGCCGGCGAGATCGTGGACGACGCGCTCGCGCGCGGCTCGCACGCCGCCTGGGAGTGGCTGAAGAAGAACGCCACCTGGGTGCAGTGGGTCGTCGTGCTGCTAGTCGGTGCTGGGATCGGCTGGAAGATCTACACCTACCGGCAGGATCGGAACCGGGCGGCGGACACCGAATGGCTCGCCAAGGCCGTGGCCGCCGAAAACGGCCGGATCGGCAGCGGCGCCGCGGAGCCCGACCGCTACACGGGTCTCATCGACAATCGCCCGGTGTTCGCCACCGCAGAGGAGCGCAGCAAGGCCGCCGAGGCCGAGTACCGCAAGGCGGCGTCGAACGCGAAGGGCGGTCCGACAGCGGCGCTGGCAGAGCTCGGCCTGGCCGGTGTGCTCTACGACCAGGGCAAGTTCGCCGAGGCCAAGACCGCCTACGAGAAGGCGCGCGACAGCGATCTCGCCAAGATCGAGCCCGACGCCAAGGGGCGCGCGATCGAAGGGGTCGCGCTGTCACTCGAAGCGCTCGGTCAGAGAGACCAGGCGCTCACCGAGTTCAAGCGCCTCGAAAACAGCGACATCCCCGGCTTCGGCCCGCTCGGCATGTTCCACCAGGCGCGCCTCGCGTTCGCGAAGGGCGAGCGCGACCAAGCTAAGGAACTACTGAAGAAGTGCCTGGATAAGCTCAAGAAATCAGACGATAAAAGCAAGGCGCCGGCATTCGCGCCTCCAGGCTATCTCGAGGGTCAGGCGAAGGACCTGCTGCAAGCGATCGATCCGAAAGCGCCCGAGCTCGCCAGCCCGGCGGGTGCCGCGAGCCTCGACGAGCTGATGCGGGGCGCGACCAGCGGCCCCGGCGGCAAGATCGACGCGGCGAAGCTTCAAGAGATGCTGAAGAAGCTCGGCGGAGCTCCGGGTCTTCCCAAGCCGGCGCCCGCGCCCGCACCGGAAGCGCCCGCGCCTGCGCCGGAGCCGGCGGGCAGCACGCCATGAAGC
>JALYWZ010000976.1 GCA_030852505.1 Myxococcota bacterium
GCGCGGCGTTGATCTGTCCGCCGAACGCCAGCGTTTGCGAGCGTGCCCGCGTCGGCGCTTCGGCTTGCGGCATGGCCGCCATGGGCGGCGGTACCGCGACGGGTTGCGGAGCGCCGGCGCTCTTCTTCAGCGCAGCGCTGACCTTGTCGAGCAGCTGCTGCGTGTCGAACGGCTTGTCGATGTGATCGTCGGCGCCGACCTGGCCGCCGCGATTCCTATCGTACGGCTGCTGCTTGCTCGAGAGCAGAATCACCGGCAACCCGGGGTTCTGACTCTTGATTCGCTCGCACAGCTCGTAGCCGTTCAGGCCCTCGAGCGCGGCATCGACCAGCACCACGTTGGGCGCCTCCGAGCCGAGCTTGTCGAGCGCATCGCTGGCGCTGCCCGCCAACACCGTGCGGTAGTTTTCCCCCGCAAAGGTGATCTCCAGCACCTTGCGCATGGTTTTGCTGTCATCGACGCCAAGGAGCAAAGTCACAGATCCTCCGGTGCCCCGCGCGGAAGCCGTCCGAGCCAGGGACGCACGCAATCATCGGGGTCAGCCTCAAAACTGTCAAGGATTTCGCCGGCCTTCAAGCCGGGCTCGGCACGAGGAGCGCGCCAAAAGCAGGATGTCATTTGACGACCCTCACGCCTTGAGGCCAAGTTTATGCTCGTGAATCCGCTGCCGAAGCGAGCGCGTTCCGTCCTCTATGCCCTGGTCACCGAGTTCATCGAGACCGGCGAACCGGTAGGAAGCCGCACCCTCAGCAAACGCTCGGGGTTTTCGCTCTCTCCCGCCACGATCCGCAACGTTCTCGCGGACCTCGAGGATTCCGGATACCTGGCGCAGCCCCACGCGTCGGCCGGTCGGGTGCCCACCGCGGCGGCCTTCCGGCTGTTCATCGACGCGCTCATGAAGCAGCGCCCCCTGCCCGAGGACGAGGTGACCCGCATCAGCGAGCACGTCACGGACCTGCCGCGCGGCCCCGAGTTCTTGAAGGGCACCGGCCGGTTGCTCTCGGACCTGAGCGGTGCGCCCGCCGTGCTGATCCGCCTGCGCAGCGATCAGCGCACGCTCGTCAAGGTGCGGTTCATCCGCACTCGACCGCAGGAGATGCTGGCCGTGCTCGTGTGCTCGGACGGCACCGTCGAAAATCGCTTCCTGCCCCTGGAGGAGGCGATCGAAGACGCCGAGCTGGAGCGCCTGCACAACCTGCTCGAGGAGGTCGTGTCGGGCGCGACGCTCGCCCAAGTGCGCGATCACTTTGCGGATCGACTCGCCGCGCAGGAAGGCGATCTCAATCGGCTGCGCACGCTCGGGCATAGTCTGTTCTCGGCCCCTGCGCTCGGCGCGAGTCCGGCGGACGTCGTGATCGAGGGCCAGTCGCGCCTGCTCGATCGCCCCGAGTTCGGCAGCCTGGACGCGATCCGCCAGGTGCTGCGGGCTTTCGAGGATCAGGAGCGCCTCGTGTCGCTGCTCGATCGGGCCATCGAAGCCGACAACGTCCAGGTATTCCTGGGCGAGGACACCGCGCGGGTGGCCGGCTGCCCCGTGAGCCTGGTGGCGGCCGGGTATCGGGACGAGGACGGTGCCCCCGGTGGCGCCGTCGGCATCATCGGCCCGCAACGTATGGACTATTCCTTCGTCATGCCCCTGGTCGGGGCCACGGCAGGGGCCATCAGCGCGGCCCTGGCGAAAAAGCGGGACGCTTCCTAGCTACGAGGCCCGCTTGACCGGGCTCGGCGGCGACGCTACGCCCCCGGCCCATGACGTCGTTCCGCGTATTTCAAGGTCTGTCCGCGCTTTCGTTGATGGTGGCCCTCGGACTGGGAGCCGCTCCGGCCGCCGCGCAGGCCCCGACGCGCATCGCCGTCGTCGATACGCAGCGGGCGATCATGGAGACCGAAGACGGCCTGCGCGCTCAGGCCACGCTGAAGAAGCTCTTCGACAGCCGCCAGCGCGAGCTCGACAAGAAGCAGGACGATCTGCAGAAGGAGCGCGAGGACATCGAGAAGCAGAAGGACGTCGTCAGCAAGACCGCTCTCGCCAAGCGCATCGACAAGTGGCAGCGCGAGATGGTGCAGCTGCAGACCGTCTTCGTCGAATACAACAAGGAGCTCCAGAAGAAGCAGAACGAGCTCACCGCGCCGATCTTCCAGAAGGCGATGGGGCTCATTCGCCGCGTTGCGACGCAAGAAGGTTACGACGTGATCGTGGACAAGCAGGCCGTGCCGTACGTGCGCGGTGATCTCGACGTCACCGATCGCCTCATCACCCTTTACAACCAGGGCGTCGCTCCGGAACCCGCGGGCGCGAGCGGCGCGAAGTCCGCTCCCGCGTTGCCGACCCTCAAGGCGCCGACGCCGACGCCGCCTTCACCGGCCGCGCCTGCCCCCGCAGCGCCCAAGCCGTAGTCTCGGGCGGCCAGCGACTCTGGCCGCCGGTTACAGAGCGCGCCGA
>JALYWZ010000977.1 GCA_030852505.1 Myxococcota bacterium
CGCCGGTGGTGATCGACCTCGATCAGCCAGTTGACCTCGTACTTCCGGAGCCGAGCGGGCGTTCGGTCTCCAGCGTACGAACGGATTCGGTGGAGATCGTGCACCAGGGACAGCGGTTCGTCTTCGCCCGTCCCGACGTCTTCGGCGACCACGCGGCCGACCTCGGCGACGGCGCGATCACCGCCCCGATGCCCGGCACCGTCCTCGACGTCCGCGTCGCCGAGGGCCACACGGTCGCGGCCGGTGACGTGGTCGCCGTGGTCGAGGCGATGAAGATGCAGAACGAGTTGCTCGCGCCGCGCGCCGGAACCGTCACGCGCGTGCTCACCAGCGAGGGCGCAGCCGTCGAGCGCGGCGCCGTGCTCGTCGAGCTCGAGTGAAGCTCGCTGTCAGCTATTTGTCAGCTATCCGCTAGGGCTTGCGCACGCGAACTTCGCGCAGACCGCGGCGGAACTCCTTGTACGACTCGAGCGCGGCCTTGGTGCGCTCCTTGTCGGACATCAGGTTCTTCTTCTCAGCCGGATCGGCCGCGAGATCGTAGAGGCCGAGGGGGCGGCCGCCGCTGGTGATGAGCTTCAGGTCCGAGTCGATGAAGGCGCTGCGCTCGGCGTTGTGTGGACCCTCGGGCATGTCGACCAGGATCGGGCGCGGCGGCGGCTCGCCGGGCGTCAGCAGGTCCGAAACCAGAGATTGCCCGCTGAGGGCGTCGGCGCCTTCGGGCAGCGGCAGCCGGAACAGCTCGAGCACGGTGGGCACCAGATCGATGGCGCTGCGGCGGGTGGTGATGCGGCGCGGGGTAACGCCCGGCACGCGCACGATCAACGGCACGCGCACCAGCTCTTCCCAGAGCTCGAAGCCGTGACGGATCATGCCATGCTCGCCGAACGCCTCGCCGTGGTCGCTGGTGACGATCACCGCGGTCTTCGCCCAGAGCGGGCTCTTGCGCAAGCCGTCGAGCAGGCGCCCCACGTGATGATCCACGTACGCGACCTCACCGTCGTAGCGAGCACGCGCGTCTTTGCCGAAATCGAAGCCTTCGTGCTCGGCGTATTCGGCGTGCGGATCGGTGTAATGCGTCCACAGGAAGAACGGCTTGTCGGCGAGCTCGGGGCGCGCGAGCTCGGCGAGCGCTGCGTCCGTCAGCTTCTCGCTCGTGGAGGTGCGATCGCCCTCGGCCTGCGCCTGCTTCGGCTGTGCGCTCGAGTCGACGCGCGTGAAGCCGCGCTCCATCCCGTAGTTCTGGAAGAAGTACCAGTGACCCTGCACGCTCACGCTCGGGATGTCCGCTTTCTGCAGGCGCTCGGCCAGGAACGTGTCGGTCTTCTCGAAGCGGTTGAAGTGCGAGTAGCCGCGGTGCGTCTCGGAGCCGTAGCGACCGATCAGCATCGGAGGCAGGCTCTTGGCCGTGTAGGACGCCAGCGAGTACGCGCGCTCGAAGAGCACGCTCTCCTTCACGAGCTCGTCGAGGCGCGGTGAAATCGGGCGCGCCGCGCCGAGGTAGCCGAGGTCGTAGCGCAGCGTGTCGATCGTGATCAGCACCACGCGCAGCCCTTCGGGAAGACTGGCGCGCGCAGCAGCGGAGTCGGGCGCGGCGGGCTGCGCCGTTTTCGCGGCGCTCCGCGCGCGCGCGTCCGAGCCCGAGCAGTCATCGTCGATGCCGTTTCCGGGGATGTCGTCGGCGGCGGGGTTCTTGTTCGCGTCGGAGTCGTCGCAGTCCCCTCCCCCGTAGCGCGCGGAGTACCCGTCGCGGTCCGCGTCGCTTCGCTTGCGCAACGCCTGCAGCACCTTGCCCGCGAGCGGTGAGGAGCGCTCCACCGCGAGCGAAAGCTCCGGCTCGTCGAGGCGGCGATCGACCAGAGACCAGAACAGCACCGGCGGCACCAGGGCCAGAGCGAGCGACAGCGCGAGCGCTATCCAGCTCCGCGCGAGCGGCCAGCCCAGGGCGCCAGCAGCCACCACGATCAGCATCGACAGCGGGTAGAGGTCGAGCTCGTCGCGCGTCAGCACGCCGAACAGCGAAAAGGGCCCGCCAGCGCCGCTCGGCTCACCCGTGAGGACGATCAGCGTGAGCAGCGCGCCGCTGAGCAACGCCGACCCGAGCAGCAATTTGGCAGAGGACGGAATGCTCGAGGCCTTGCGGGCCAGGCTGCGCGCCACCGCGAACACGCCCGCACAAAGCGCGAGCCCGAGCAGCGTGGTACCCATCGCCACGCCCGCCGGCAGCGGCCCCTCTGCCTCCGACGCGAGACCGCGGAGCGCCGTGCCCGCGCTCCACAAGAGCCAGAACACGAACGCCGGCGGCGCGAGCAACGCGAGCATCGCGCGTTCGCCGCGTTCGCGTGGATCCTCCGGGGTGAACCAGCGCGCGAGCGCGGCACGGCTCGACTCCGGGAGCACGACGGCCAACGCGAGGCCCGCGCCAATACCGAGCGCGAGAGCAC
>JALYWZ010000978.1 GCA_030852505.1 Myxococcota bacterium
AGCCAGTGGTGCCGGTGCGAGTGCGAACGCCGGCGCAGCCGGTGACGCGAGCTCCGACGGCAACCTGGAACGCACCTGGAGCTTCGACTCGGACGCCGAGGGCTGGAGCGGCGAATTCTCCGACTACCCCGAGGGTGAAGAAGACTTCTACGAGCTCGACTTCGCGCAGGCAGCGTTGCCCGCCGAGCTCGGAGAGGGCGGCGGTCTGCGCCTCGGTGGCGACAACCACAGCGACGACCTCTTCATGTACCTGACCCATCGTCTGGAGGGGCTGAAGCCGAGCGCGAGCTACACGCTCGACGTCGCCGTCGACATCGGCACCAACGCTCCGGCGGACTGCGGCGGCATCGGCGGTTCACCCGGGCCGAGCGTGCACTTCAAGATCGGCGCTTCGGCGCGCAAACCCGCGAGCACCCTCGACGACCAGGGCATCTTGCGGTTGAACCTGGACAAGGGCAATCAAGCCACCGACGGCGCCGATCTGAAGCGCGTCGGTGACATCGGCAACACGCTGGTCTGTCCGGATCCGCTGTACCAGCGCAAGACGCTCACGCTCACGGGCTTCGCAGTCACGACCGCCGCAGACGGGAGCCTCTGGCTCGTGGTCGGGACGGACTCCGGCTTCGAAGGCAAGACGCTCCTCTATTACGACCGCATTTCGGTTTCGCTCGTCGAAGCAGTGGCGCGTTTCGCGCAGTAGCGATTGAACGATTGACAGCCCGGCGTGGTCGCTCAAGATGGTCCGCTTCGATTCGAGGCGGACGACACATGAGGCGATTTGGTCATAGTTCGGCGAACGTGCCGGCGATTGGGCAGGGCACATGGCAGATGGAGGGCGACGACCGCGCATCGGCCATCGCCTCGCTCAAGCTCGGCATCGAGCTCGGGCTCACGCACGTCGATACGGCCGAAATGTACGGCTCCGGCCGCGTGGAGGAGATCGTCGCCGACGCCATCGAAGGGCAGCGCGAGCGGCTGTTTCTCGTGAGCAAGGTCTTGCCCGACAACGCGAGTCGCAAAGGCACGCTGCGCGCCTGCGAAACCTCGCTGAAGCGCCTGCGCACCGACTACCTCGATTGTTATCTGCTCCACTGGCCGGGCCGTCACGCGCTCTCCGAAACCATCGCCGCGTTCGAAGAGCTCTGCAGCGCGGGCAAGATCCGCTCCTGGGGCGTCAGCAATTTCGACGAGACGGAGCTCGCGCAGGCGCTGTCGATCGCCGGCCCGGGGCGCATCTCCTGCAATCAGGTGCTGTATCATCTCGGCGAGCGCTCGATCGAGCACGCGGTGCTGCCGTGGTGCGAGGCGAACTCTGTAACCCTCGTGGGTTACACGCCCTTCGGCCGCGCCAAGTTTCCGCCCTCGGGCTCGGGGGGTGACGCACTGGCGCGCATCGCCAAGGCGCACGGCAAGAGCGTCCGCCAGGTGGCGCTCGCGTTCTTGACCCGCAAACCGAACCTGTTCGCGATCCCCAAAGCCTCGAAACCCGAGCACGTTCGCGACAACGCCGGCGCGCTGGGCTTCGAGCTCAGCCCCGAAGAAATCGCCGCGATCGACGCAGGTTTCCCGATGCCCAAGCGCCGCCCCGGCGTGCCGATGCTCTGAGCGTACTTTCCCCGATAGCGGCCCCCGCCGGCGTTGGGTAACAATCCGGGCATGCCCTGCTTCGTCGGCTGCCTGGCGATCGCCTTCCCGCGATTGGCACTGTTCCTCGTGTGGCTGCTCGGCGGCTCGTACCTGGACCGCGCCTACGACCACTGGCTCTGGCCCGTGCTCGGCTTCTTCTTCCTCCCGCTGACGACTCTGACCTTCGCCTACGGCGTCAACTCCCTGGGCCATGGCCAAGGCATGCCCACCCTCGGCTGGCTGCTCACAGCGCTCGCAGTCGCAGCCGACCTCGGCCTCCTGAGTGGCGGCGGCCGCAACGCCTGGCGCCACCGCCACCGCTACCGCCGCTCCTAACGCCGTCTCACTCCGACGCGTATTTTTTTACCGCCACGGGCGCCACGAGCGCCAAGATTTTTGGGGGTGCTCAGCGCGTCTCTGCGCTCGACGTAACGACGAGTCAACGCCGCGAGCTTCGATCGATCGTCAAGCGGTCCGGTGGCGGTGAATCCCAAACCACCGACTCTTCCAAGCCGTGACCTTCGTCGAACCACGACGCGCAGTGCGAACCCCAAATTCCTCTTGGCGCCCGTGGCGCCCGTGGCGCCCGTGGCGGTGTTCCCAGACCCAGCGACTCCTCACGACTTCACCGCGCCAGACCACGACGCTCAGTGCGCCCCCCAAAAAACCTCATGCAGGCCTTCCCGATCGTTCCGGTAGGGACGGCCCTTTCGGGCCGCCCCCCGGACAGAACCCGGCGAGCGGATTTCCCGCACCGGGCTCCCACCTTGGGTCAACGGAGAGCGAAGCGTTCTTCGCTCGCTGTCCGATCTG